>JBKSMT010000025.1:0-11979 GCA_046881945.1 Clostridia bacterium | reverse complement strand
TTAATTATTTAATTTATTTTAAATTAATTTTTAAATAATTATTATTTTATTTTTTAATAAATGTTCTCGCCACCAAAACGGTCATATCATCTTTTGCATTGTTTCCATTCAATCTAACAGCCTCGTCCAAAATTGTCTGCGAAACCACTTGAGGATTTGTACTAACAATAGCATTTACAAATTCAGCAAAATCTTCATACTCAGCAAACGCATCAGTAATTCCATCTGTAACCATAATAATCATATCCTTGTTTCTAACAGCAAAATGACTAATGCTTGGAACAATCTCTCCAATCACCCCTAAAGGTAACGAATTGCCATTTACTTTATCGACACTAGTTTCACGTTTAATTACTCCATATGTTGCCCCTAGTTTGATAAAATCTATAATTTCTTTTGTCAAATCAATTACACACAAGTCAAGGGTTGAAAAGTTTTCTTGATTATTAATTGTCAACAATTTGTTAACATTATTTATAATATAATCATCTTCAAATCCCGCCTTGTAAAAATTTTCAACCAATCCCATAGTAAGAACACTCATTTTCCGCGCATTTTCGCCACTACCCATACCATCACAAAGTGCAAGCAAATATTTGTTATTGCCTAACCTTATCAAACTGTGACTATCTCCACTACTTGATGAACCTGTTTTAGTTATATTACTTATACCAAACACAATATCTCGTCCACAGCTTCGAACTAATTTTACTGAATAATAATCGCTTAATTCGGTAGGCTCGATTTCAACCACACTCATAGGTAGGTTTATTATTTTGCTAATAATTTTTTCGATATTTGGATTATAAGCATTTTCGCCTTTAACAATAACAATAACGCTTAAGTCCCTATTTCTTTCACTAAAAATTAGAACTTCGCTACACACAATATTTTTAGAAAGCAATTGATTTAATATCTTATTGTGCAGAGTGTTATCAAAATTTATGTTTTGATCAAGGTCTTCCCCTAAATTAAGTAATAATTGCGACACCGCACCCATCTGCTCAGCAAGTAAAAGCTTCACATTATTAACATCTTTCAACATATAGTCATATTCTTGATATTTTACAACCAACTGATTAATTTTCCCAATAAGCAAATTAATAATACCACACTTTTGCATCATGCTTGATGGCAAATCCAATATGCTTATCTTACCCTTTTTAAGCCCAACTTCAATTAATTTATCAATAACTGCAACACCATCAATCCCTAAACCTTTGTAACAAGAGTTTCGATTTTTACAATCACAGCAAAGAGATTTATTAATATCGCTTGATAAAATACTAACCACCTGTGATTTGCTAAGTTGTTGTTTGATTAATCCTAAATGGATATTTTTCATCTGCTCGAACACAGCACTTAGCTCTGTCATTCGATGCTTTATACTTTTGCGCGTAGATGATACAACATTGCGTACGCTTAATTCTTGATTTACGGTTAAATACTTGTCGGAAATTTGGTTAATAATCTTGTTTGGCATACACACAAAACACACCACGCCAAATAGAATAGGAATAAGTGAATACAGTATTTGATACTCCAGTCCTGAAAAATACATTTGTGTAATACTTGCACCGATTACAGATACAATACCTATTTTATATTTATGAGGATAACTAAAAATATTAGCAATCATTGCAAGTACTGCAAGTTCACCAATAGCAAGTAATGATGAATTTACTATTGCAACACCAAGCCCTATAGAAATTGCAACTATAAGAGAAAAATTCTTTTTATTAACACCTACACACATTAATATTAAAAACGTCGCAACAAACTTATATAGGGCACAATCAAAAATATATATTTCAGCAATGCCGAACGACATCACAACTATAAGAGCAACTAAACATATTGTTTCGTCAAGTGTAAGCTTGTAAAACCAACCTCGCAACACAACAACTTGGAATACACTAACGCAAGCATACAAAAACACTACTACCACTACAGCAAAAATTAAGCAGTCAATCCACCCACCAATATTAAATATGTAATATAAACTAACAACTTGACTAATTAATGTATATACACCAATCAAAATCACGTTCATAGGTTTTTTAATTCGCTTATGTATAAAGTACAGTACAAACAAAACAAATACCGCGGTTATGGCAGAATATATATCCGCAATCTTATTCATAAATATTATGTTGGCAATCAAATATTCACCAGCGATTACCGGCAAATACAATCCGCACCACATCAACGCAAATAGCGCACCAACCCCAAAAGGTGAAACTGAATATCCTCTAGCATTAGTTAAAACTAAAAACATTATAAATATTAAAAAATATTTAATTAATTGAATTTTATTTATTTTGATTTTTTTCATAATTAAATATTAAAATAAATTAATTAAAAATAAATAAAAGAAAAATAGCATAAAATATCGAAATTATGCTATTTTTAAGTATTTTAATAATTATTTATATTTCTATTTGTTGTTTTGTTTATCCAATTCTATAATTGTATATTTACATTTCATTTTATCAGCAAATTCAAAATATTTTTTGTACTCTTTTCTCTTTTTCTCAACTTCGTCTGGCATTAACCCTTCAATTGCCTCAAACCACAATTTGCGATTAAGTGCATTTACATAGTCTAAACAATTTTGAAAATTGGTATACACTCTATCTTTATAATAACGTTTATAATTTTCACCATTTTCAATTTCATACTTTTCGTTGTGTATTCTGGTTACAAAATCCACTTCATACAATTCCTTAGTTAGACCATTGGCACTATATATTTTTCTCTCCTCAAACAAATGCGCCTTAGATAAAAAATATGCTACAACTTTACCATTATCCCTAACTTCTCTTGCAACATATCTAATTGGAAATCCAGCCATAATTTTTCTCCTTAAATATTATTTGCGCTTTCACTTATTTGTTGACGTTCTTGAAAAGGAATACACTTGTCTTCCAAGTCTTTACCACATTTTAATACTTGCTTAAACTTATCTTCAATTTCTTCACAAGCACATTCATGTTTCCCCTTTATTAAATTTTTAAATCTAAGCTTGTTTAACTGATTTACATATTCTTTACATGATTTATAATCTTTAAACACTATGGCCTTTAACACATTGTCACCATCTTCAATATTGGCTGAAAGCTCACAATTTTGTTCCAACATGTCAGGATTTATACTATAATCTACAACATGCGCAACATATTTATTATCATGTTCAGGATATTCAATTGTTGTCATTTTTAAATATGCTTTGGACACAAACCAGCATATTACTGGATATAATTCATCAATTCCGTCAACTTCTAATTTACGTGGCACATATACCACTGGCCTTTTACATTCTTTTTCCATAAATTTTTCTCCTTATATAATTGCTATCTGTATAATATCATACAACGTCAAATCTGTCAATATTTAACTTGAAAATATACATTAAAAATCACACTAATTAGCAACAATTAATGTGATTTGTTTTTTTATTTAAATTTTTTTAATTATCTTAAAGCAATATCGTGTCTTGCCATATGGTCAATTAGACGTTTGCTGAATTTTTCGATATCACTTGCTTCCAAAGTTCTATCCTTTGGTGTAAGTTTTATTGCCATTGTATAACTAATCTTATCTGGCAATACTTCTTGATTGATATAAATATCTTTTAGTTTAATTTCAAGTAGATAATTGCATCTAAATTCGCTTAACGCATTTTCAAGATGTCCATACACTTTGTCCTTGCTCATTACAAAGTTAAAGTCAAGGTCGCTGGCTTGATATTTTGAAATCTTGTTACGTGTAGTAGTTGTTTTTTCAGCATTTAGCAATTCTTCCAAATCAAGTTCAAGTCCAACGATATTAAAACGCTTGTCCAAATTCTTCGCAATGCTTGGATGAATAACGCCCATTTCGCCCAAACTGTTAATAACACATGAGTTAACTGGATGCAAACACTCACTAACATTAGCTTCAATATTATAATTTACCTTAGTTAAAGCAAGTTCACTTAAATCTTCAACAATTTTCTTTAAGGTAAAGTACAATTCCTTTTCAGTCTTTGTCATTGACGCAAGCACGATTGAAAGTTTACGTTTTTCAACCACTAATTTATTTTCATTTAAACCTTCCGCTGTACGACCAATTTCAAATATTGATATATCATCAAAATTATTCTTGTTTTCATAAAAGAATTTTAACATTGTAGGAAGCAATCTACTACGTAACCCACTTTGCCCACTATTACTACTATCAAGCAATTCTACAACGACATCTTGCTTAATACCCATATCTTCGTTGAAATCTTTATAGTTCCATATATATGAATGAAGTTCGTTTAAACCATACTTTTCAGCCAACAATCTCTTGGTCTTATATTCAAAATTGTGAATAGGTAATTGTTCAACAGGATTTAATGGCATATTCATGGTTGCTGGACGTATATTATCATAACCATACATACGTAAAATTTCTTCCACCAAATCTTCCTTAATTGACACGTCCTTGGTTGCACGCCACGATGGAACAGTTATTTCTAATTCGTTATTTTGGCCACTTACATTAAAGCCTAGGCGACCAAGAATGTCTACCATATCTTCAACTGCAATATTTACACCTCCACGACGATTTATAAAATCAGCACTCAACTTAATTGTATTTGTTGGGTATTTATAGTTATAACAATCAGTTAAACTTGAACTCACCTTAATTCCATTGTCGATTTGTTGTAACAAATATACTAAACGTTCGATAGCCAAAGCTGTAAGCTCAGGGTCAAGTGATTTTTCATACCTTAAACTTGCATCGGTAATCAAACCTATTTTACGGCTAGTTTTACGTATCGCCATTGGGCTAAATGTTGCACTTTCAAGTAGTAACGAATTTGTTTCGTCACTAATACCCGATTTTAATCCACCTTTAACACCAGCAATTGCAACTGGTGTATAGTTTTCATCACAAATAAGTGTAGAGTTTGCGTCAACAATATGTTCTTCACCCTCTAATGTCAACATTGGAGTAGGTTGTTTTGTTGTAACCACACGTATACCCTTAACAATATTATGGTCAAAAGCATGCATTGGCTGGCCAAGTTCCAACATTAAATAGTTAGTCATATCGGCAAGCAAGTTAATATCACGCATACCACAGTAATTAAGTCTAATCTTCATAACTTGTGGTGATTTTTTAACTGTTACATTGTCAACGCTTAAAGCACTATAACGATAACAATCAGGTGTTTCAACCGCTACATTTAATTTAGGTAAATTATTATATTGATTTAAATCAACCTTTGCAACAGGCTTTAAATCGCGTTTGAAAATTGTTGCAAATTCACGTGCAATTCCATAATGACCCCAAAGGTCTGGGCGGTTAGTAAGCGACTTGTTGTCCACTTCAATAATAACGTCATCAATAGGGAACACTTCCTTAATATCAGTACCATTTATTAGGTTGCTATCCAGTTCGATAATGCCCGAGTGGTCAGAGCCAATACCGATTTCATCTTCGCCACAGCACATACCAAAACTTTCAACACCAGCAAGTTTCGCCTTACCAATTTTAATATCTTGCACTTGTGCACCAACACGTGCAAATGTAGTTTTCATGCCCACACGTACATTAGGCGCACCACACACTACTTGTGTTAAATTTTCAAGTCCGTCATCAACTTGTAAAATGTGTAATTTTTTGCTATCTGGGTGGTTTTCAACACTTTTAATTTCCGCCACCACAATATTTGAAATGTTTTGACCTTTGTATTCTACGCCTTCCACTTCGGCAGTAGCAAGACCAAAACGTTTAACTAATTCATCAACCTCAATTCCATCAAGATTAACAAATTCCTTTATCCAATTTAATGAAATATACATAATATTACCTCTCTACCTTAAATTGTTTGAAGATTTTAAGATTTCCGCTATTTAAATCACGAATATCCTTAAAGCCCATTGTCATCATAACCATACGGTCAAGGCCAAGACCAAATGCACAACCGCTAAACTTATCGCTATCAATACCCGCTTCCTTTAACACATTAGGGTGAATCATTCCGCAAGGGCAAAGTTCAATCCAACCACCTTGCTTACACACATTACAACCCTTACCATCGCAGTATGGGCACTTCACATCCATTTCAAAACCAGGTTCTACAAATGGGAAGAAACCTGGGCGAAGACGCACATCAACTTCCTTTTTAAATATACGTGAAAGCATTTCCTTCATAAAATATATAAGGTTAGCAACTGACACATTTTCATCAACGATTATACCTTCAAGTTGGAAGAATGTATTTTCGTGGCCAGCGTCCAACTCTTCGTTTCTAAAACAACGTCCAGGGAATATTGCTCGTATTGGCATATTGTTTTTGTACTTCTTTAAAATACGATTTTGTGCTGCTGATGTATGAGTTTTTAACACTTGACCATTGTTTAACCAGAATGTATCTTGCATATCACGAGCAGGGTGATTTGCTGGCACATTAACTGCGTCAAAGTTGTTGTACTCAGTTTCAATTTCATAACCCTCTTCCACTACAAAGCCCATTGACACGAAGACATCTTCAATTTCCTTTTGAACAATTGTACGTGGATGAAGTGAGCCAACACCAGTTTCAACTGGAAGTGTAATATCAATACGTTCGGCATTATTAATTTCTTCCAAGATTGCACGTTGCTTAAATTCATCTTGCATTGATGCAACCGCGGTTTCAATCTTGCCCTTTAACTCATTAACCAGCATACCCATTTCACGTTTTTGCTCGTTAGGCACTGTTTTCATCATAGGCATAATAGAGGTAATCTTACCACTTTTACCTAGATATTTAACTCTTACTTCTTCTAATTGTGCTTGACTTGACACCGCTTTAATCTCAGCATCAAATTCAAGACTTACTTTTTCAATTTCTTGTTTCATATTTTACTCCTTTTCCTTTTTTAATATTATTAATGGCACTTTCATTTCTTCCGTAAGCGAAGTATGATGCCCTTTAAATCTATGCGAACTTTCACAACTCAAAAATTGTTTATGAGTATGTGTTCCAATAGCTATATAATCACCTAACAAATATCCATAGTCACCACTTGTTCCAAAGTATCCTTTATTAATTAATTCTTGAGATTTAAACAATTTAAAATCTTTACCATATTTTTGTTTAAACTTGGTTTCAAACTCTTTCTCTTTACCTTTTTTAACAATAAATGCTGGTGTTCTAGCATCTAAATATGGTGTACACTTTAACATATTATTAAGTTCTTCATCTTTATAAAACTCTACATACCCATCAACATCAACTTGACCATGGTCGGCAGTTATGATTATTAAAGAATCTTCTAACTTGTTATATATCTTTTCTATTTCAGTGTTAATACTTTCTATTTTCTTCTTCGCTTCGATACTTGTCACACCAAAATCATGCATTGTGGCGTCAGGTTCTGGCAAATATGCATATATAAATTGTTTGCCCTTTTTGTTACATACTTTTTTAATATAACTGCACAAATCAAACTCATTCTCAATTGCAATCTTTTTATCTTCGCTCTTGGTTTGAACATATATTGGTAATATTGGTGTAATGTTGTAATCAGTATTCGCATTGTCAAAATAACAATTTGAATTATCAGCAATAGGATATATATAATCAACTTTTTCACCAGTTTGAGAATTTGTATGAAGATATATATCCACATTTTGCTTAATCTCATCAAAATGCAAACTCCAGCCCAGCCAACCATGTTGTAGAGGTTGCAAATTGCAAGTAAGTGATGTCGTTGCATTTGTAGTGGTTGATGGGAATGTTGAAGTCAACGTTTGTTTAATATTTTTACGCAAAATTTTGTTTTTGTCTAAATTTTTAACTATTGGATTTATTCCCAGTCCATCAAAACATATAAAAACAATATTTTTATATCCTTTTGCAAGCTCTTTGTTTAGTAGGGGTAATGTTGCATTACTATTTGGCGCACCCAAAAATTCGGCAAGCGTGGCAGATATATTTAAATTACACTTGCCCCAATTAGGCTTTGTAAACCTTTTCATAAACCCTCCTTTTAAAAACAAAAAAATCCTATTAGATTGCTCTAATAGGACGAACTCACTCGTGGTACCACCTAAATTTATTTTAATATATTAAATATAATTAAAACCTCATTACATTTTTACGGTTTTGTCCGTCTTTGCTTAACACCCTAGGGCTTTACCACAAAGCAACTCCAATGCTGAAATTCATTTATTGTTTGAACATAAGTGGCTCTCAATCGGCGACCACTCTCCCTTTATGAAAACAACAAACTACTGATACATCTTCATAGTTTTTATTAACTTTCTGCTAACGCATTAATAATATATTACCACCAACAAATCATTTTGTCAACAAGTTTTAAAAAATAGTGGCAATTTCACCACTATATTTTTATTAATATGAACTATGGATTGTGATTTTGTAGTCAAATGTTACATCTTTTAAAAACTCTTTTGGATTTTCTAGCGTACTTAAAAATTGAGTAAACTTTTTGTTTTTGAACTTATAAAACTTCTCGTAAATATCAATTATGTCCATATTTTGTTCTTTCAAAGTTTGTACTACTTTATCGAGATTTTGCTGAACTTTGGATTTTAAACCATTTACTACACTATCGTCTACAAACCAGTTTTCAGTATGCAATAAATTTTCAGTTTTTTGCGCCTCAATTATTTCATCAATCATAATATATAATTGAATATCATATTTAATTTTTGGCTTTTCGTATTCAAAATCCAGTTTATAGCTCATTTCCTTGTTGGTTAAATCAATTACAACGCGTGCATCTTTGAATAAATCGCTATTAACATTTTCAAGTATAAAAGTTCCTAAAACAGTTTCAGGTTGCATTAAATTTATATATTTTACTTCCTCGGGAGTTATCTCGGTAAACTTTTTACCATCTCTAAAAATCGATGTAGTTCCGTCGTTTGCAAAAAACAACTCCTTACCACCGCCACCACTGCTAGATCCACCACTACCTGAGGTTTCGCTTTGAGACGAACTGGCTTCCTGAATTTTGATAGGTATGGCGTTATCAATTTCAGTTTCGCTAATTTTAATTTTAGGCATTGTAGATACACCAAGATCACCATAATATCCCCTAAAGAAACTTTCGATATTGGTTTCAGTGGCAGTTATATACTCGCGATTAAAATTAATAATCTCACTAACCTTTAAACTTAAACTATCGTTAATTTGAACTACACAGTTAGCAAAATCCTCACTTTTACCTGAAAAGTTTAATAACACCGCATTACGTCCAACACGTTTAGTACGTGTCAAGTAGTCTAGTGCTTTCAGTGCATTGGTTTCACATAATTTGTCACCGATTGCCATAATATCGCATTGTCCAAAACCTATTTGTTTGCCTAATTGCAATGAAATGTTATTAATGGCATTAGTTATATCATATCCCTTAGCAGTATAGGCTTTACGTTTACTGGTAGACGCAGGTATAGGTGTTAAAATAACAGCACTAACCTCTATCATATTATCTTCAACTTGTTCCACTGCCAAAGCCGTTGCTATAGCTTGTGTTTGACTTTGCGCCGGTTGATTGGTGTACTGAAATGATATTATCAAAACAACAATACTTACCCATATCAGCATTCTACGAGGAGAAAATATATATTTAAACTTTTGCATACTTCCCCCTTTTAGTTTTATCCTCTTCATTATTTGCACTTTCGATTTGAGTATTACCCTTTTGTGATATATCTTTTTCCTTTTTGGTTCGCTTTTTGATAAAACCTAGCGCATATATTATAATTGGTACAAGATATTGTCCTATTATAACTATCCAAACTATCGACTTGTGTAAGAAAAATTTTTCGAGTGCAATAGTATGCTCGCCCCAAAATATCCAAACTATAATTAATGCAAACAAAATTGTGGTGGCAATAAAGTCCTTTTTGATATTGAATACAATTTGAAGTCCTCTACAAAATAGATATCCATAAATTGACACATGCAATATTTGAGCAACTGCCCAAATAGTCACTATTAGCCACGCTAGTTCGTCTAACGCCATATTAGCATTAGATATTTGACTAATATCCGATATGGCAAAATTGTGTGTTGATGACATTACTCCGTACGAACCATAAAAACTCCACAATACCAGTTGCACTAACACAATTGCAATGGCTGAAAATATAAATATGCGCGACTTTTTTTCGTCCTTAAAATCAACACACCCACAAAACAGCAATAATTCACCACCTATACCAAACCATGCTAAATAATCATATATTGCCTTAAATATAGGTTTAATTCCTTTGCTTAATATAGGCATAAAGAAAGTTAAATCAACGCTACTAAACCCTTTGATTATGATAATCAAAACACCAACTATTATTATCCATACAAAAAATTCACAAACTCTACCAATATTTCGAGCCCCCTTGTATATCATATAGCAAGTTATTAACGCTATTGGTAAGGCAAATTGAAACCACTCAAATTTGGTGTATAAATTTTTTACCAAAAACCACTCTAACCCCTTAGTTTTAATACCTAAATGTATTAATGGAACCAATGTTAATGCTATTACTAATATCTTTGCAAGCACACTACCTGTATATTGTTTAACATAATCGTAAATATTTTTATCCTTTGCCTTTTTAATAATTGTTAATGACCCCCAAAGTAAAATAGCGTCTACAACCATCATGATAACCACCGATAAATAGCCGTCATTTTTGCAAGTTTGATACATAAGACTAGGTAACGATAAAACTTTAAACGCTACCAACATATAAAATATTATTATTGATATTTGTCTGTGTGACATTTTCATTTTAATCTAGTCCTATTCCTTTTATTATTTGCTATACTTCTAGGTCTACTTTTCATATCCATTAACGGTACTTTTGCTAAAAAATCCTTCATATCACTTTTGATATAAGGTGCAGTTGGGGCTAAATATGCCGATTCATATGTATCAAAACTACATAAATATGATATCACCCATACGCTGAGTACTAAAATACCAAATAATCCTAATGTTGCGCCAACAATTACATATAATAATCTAAGCATTGAAAATTGCGATGCCTGATTAGGCACTACATAAAATGTAAGTCCGCTAAGAGCAACAATCATAACTGCAGGCGGGCTCACCAATCCTGCATTTACAGCCGTTTCACCCAAAATCAACGCCCCTACAATACTTAATGCCATACCCATATATTGTGGCATATGTAAATTTGCTTCGTATAATATTTCAAATAGTAATACTATAAACAAAACTTCAGTAAAAGGTGTAAATGGTATGCCTTGCGTGGTATCCATTATAGTAATCAAAAATTCAGTTGGCAAAATTTTGTAATGATATATTTGGATTGCAACGTACGTACCAGGTAATAATACCGCTAGCACTACACCCACAAGCCTTAATATACGCAAAAATGCCACCTTGATAGGTTGCGAATAATAATCATCACTTTCTTGTAAGTCCTCGGCTAATATAAATGGTAACGTTAATACAATAGGAGAGCCATCTACCAATATGCCAATACGTCCCTCTAGCATTTTACCCACTAATATATCAGGCTTTTCAGTATCGCCAACTTGTTTAAAAATCGAATTAGGTTTGCTTTGTAAATACGTTGCAATGTAATAACTATCTACAACACCATCAATGTTAATTTTTGATATTCGTCGTTCAATTTCCTTAACAACATTTTTATCAGCAATATCCTGGAGATATATTACCACCACCTGCGTTTGAGTGTATTTGCCAACTGTAAAACTATCAATAACCAAATTTGCAGTAGGCAATTTATGTCTAATTAGAGATAAATTAAATTTAATACTTTCATTAAATCCCTCGCGCGGGCCTTTCATAACTGCTGATGTCGGCGGTTCTTGAATAGGACGCACCACAATCTTTTCAACATCACAGGTAAGTAATTTGCCAGACTTGTCAATAATAATTCCTGCTCGACCTTTTAATAATTCTCTTATAAAATCATCAATATTTGGTTTCAACT
>JBKSMT010000024.1:0-4633 GCA_046881945.1 Clostridia bacterium | reverse complement strand
AACCCAACAACCTTTTAAACAAGTTAATTAAAGATGAATTAATTAAACTTGGATTATCCGATAAATATGTAGGATTTAAATATCTTACCGAATTGATAACAAATTCATTAAAAAGCAGTTTTTACACAACTAAATATATCGATTTCTTTGAATACGTCTCTCGCATAAATTTATCTCCCATAGACTCAATCGAACGCGCTGTACGTCACATGTTATCAACTACATGGAAGCAAAACAAGGAATTTAGACAAACCCTTCGTTCAAAATGCCAAATAGACAAACCAAATTCGAAAAATTTATTAAATGCAATAATTACCCATTTTAAAGAATTTATATAATATTATTTTAATTATTATAATACTAATTAAAAATATATAATCCTCTTATTTATAGTATTTATCTTGAATTTCTAGAATTTATTTTATTTTCAATACACACCTTTAATTTAAACAATAAATAAATATCAATAATAACAAGATTTATGGCAGTAATCCAATCAAAAATTGTAAATTCTGAAAAATTTATCAATCCACTACCCAAAAAACAAATTACAGCAACTTCCAGCGAACGCATAATAAGTGTAACCAATGCAAAATACCAGCACTTCATTTTACTCATACCTGCTAACAGACACAAACTGTCATGCGGAAATAAAGGAATCGCATATAATATAGGTAACATTATTTCACCTTTTATACTTAGGTAATTTTGATATTTTTCAATACTATCCCCACCTACTAGTTTAGCAACCATGCTTTTACAAAAATATCGACCTATAATAAACTGAATATTCGATGTCACAAACATATTGATAGACGCAACCAAAAACCCCTTAACGGGCCCAAACAGAACCACTGCACACCCAGTCAAAAACTCGTCTTCAAATGGTATAATGCAAATAAAAGTGGATACTATTAACTGAAATAAAAAGAATACAACATATCCAATAATTCCTTTCAACTCAACAAAATCCCTTATCTCACCAATATCGTCCAAACCCCAAAATTTTAAAAACTCATAACAAACAACTGAAATCAATATGTAAACAATAAGTAGCAATAATATTTTAAATATCTTCTTTTTCATACGTTCTCCTCAAACCATTGTATGAAAGATATTAAGCGCTTGGTTACCACAATATTTTACTAATAAAAAAATAAGGCTTATATACAAACCTTATTTTTTATATTTTATTCAGCAACAGTTTCAACAGCTTCACCACAAGACCATATTTGAGTTCCATTATTCTGAGGAGCTTGATTGTTTGGATATTTAATCAAATTAGAGTTAACTATTGCAGTAGGATCTTGATTAAACGTACATGATTGCACATCTACAATTGAATTTTCATTTTGAGATACCGCTTTAGATTCTTCAGCCGTTTGAACTTCATAAATCATCTTAACGCTATTTAATGCCTCCATAAAGCATCTCTTAATTGTTATATTAAACTCAGTTGTTCCTCCACTAGTTGTATGACTATTAACAGTAAGACACGCACCAACTGCCGAAAAATCTTTAACACTTTGTCCAGGATTAGATACCAATCCTGAATTTACAAGGTGACAATCAGTCAAATTAACCGTTCCGCTTTTAACATGAACTGCATCTCCACCCTCAAAATAGCAATTATTAAAATCACATAAATTATTATTATTTACAAACACTCCAACCCCATAATCACAATCATTATTCGATGTGTTTGTTGAAATAAACTTACTATCAACTGCATTAATTTCAGCATTATAAACTTCATGAACGTATAAAGGTGCCGACTTAATTGCATTTGAAACACATTCAACATTATCAATATTTAAAATAATATTTTCGCCACTATCACGAGTGTTTTTAAATCTAAATATATGCGAAAGACCATTTGCTACAATTTTACCATTTTTTACATTTAAATTAACAGAGCCCAGGTTTGAATTAAACATAAATATTGAATTATGTTCAGATGATAGATTATTTGCTGTCAAAGTATGATTATTTAAATCCAAATCAATATCAATATCCAATGTTTGAACATCTTCACCAGCACCTGAAAATGTTTTAATAAACACAGTTTCCTTTAAATAAACATCTTCATCTAACACAACTTTATCATTAGGGGTTAAACTCATCAATACATCTGTAAAAGTAGCCCTTGTTTTAAACGGAACTTGACAACCATCTTGGCATGTACGAGTATAATGTATTGTGTTAGTAGTTATATGATATACCCTATCCTCACCTAAAACATGTTGATGTTTTGGAGGTTTATAAGTAAACGCTATTGCAACTACAACTCCCATTAAAATTAAGCACAAAAAAGAACAAACAATTAAAACCGGCCTTTTTTTACTTGTTCTCATAACGTCCTCCTCGACTATATATAACAAGTATATAATATTTTTTTAAATATTGCAATTAATTTTTACATTTAATTGTCGATATTGAAAATATATTTGGTTTTAATTGTTTGTTTTGTTATTTTTTGTTATTAAAAGTCAAACAAATCATCATCGTCGTCATCATCAGAAGCTGATGCATTACGCTTTTTCATAACATCATTACGTACAGTAATATCGTAGTATATTCTACCCTCGTCAAACCCTGTCATAGGTACGTATTTTTCAGGAGTCTTTTTAAGATTATAAATATCTGTACACTCATACTTTGGCGTAAATATATTTTTATACACACATGGCGGTTCAAATGATTTTAATATTAAGTATCTTTGCTTTCGGAAAGTATTTAGCTCATGCGGATACGCAATAGGACGTGTAACAATTTGCTTACTTTCGCTTTTGGTTTCTTTACCATCTGCTTTGCTAGTATTAACATTAGTCATTTCGATAGTTTTATTACCCAAAATCTTACTAAATTCCTCATTAGTATTATGGTCATCAGAGCCGACATACACTGAAATTGGACAGTTATTTTTAATAATTTGAGCCTCTTGGTCACCATATTTATTGTTTAATTGAGCATATGATTGAATAACTAATTGATAGAATATTCCACGACTACGTGCAACCGCTAAAGTTGTGCCTAGATTTTGGAATTTTGGCATATTACCAAACTCATCTAGTTCAAAATAAACATTGCGTTTCAATCTTCCACCTAATGAGTTGGCTTTTTCAACCAAACGTTTGTACATTTGAGTAATAAATAGCGCACCTAGTGGGTGACGAACTTCCAACTGATCAGGAATATGTACAAATATCGCAGTAGGTCTTTCGTCAATTTGATTGAAGTCAATTTCATTTCGACTAGTCATTAAACTAATACCCTCATCACTAAACGCAATGGTTTTACTCGACACAAAACCCATATAGTTTTTACTAGTAGTTTCAGCATTGTTTAGAGCAGAGTTTGCAAGTTCACGTACTTTTGAAAATTTGTCACGATATTCGAATAAATATTTCTTAAGTGTTGCAAATGTATCCCTACCGCCAGTATCTGTAAAGTTACATATCTTATAAACGTTATAAAAATTAAATTTATCTTCAGTAAGTCCTAAATCAGGATCAGTACTATCTTCCAACATTGCTAATATTACAGCCTGAATAAGTTTTTGAGCAACCGTTTCCCAGTTTGCATCATTAGTATTAACTATTGGAGCAACCGCTGTTACAACGTCTTGAATTTCAGTAAATGCCGCAGCCTGTAACTTACCTCTTACAACCGCTAAATCCCTATCTAGATTATTACGATCAGCATATGCAGTACGATTAAATTCATACCAATGTGTAGTATGCCAATCGAAATCACTATCCATCAACAACTTTTTTAGTCTAGGGTCTTCACCTGCCGAGTGAATTTTAACTTCCTTATTAATATTCAAACTTCGGTGATATGTACGATAAGCATAAGTTAAGGGATTCCACATTGATGAACCATACGGATTGTCAAGGTCAAGACGTAAAATTGTATAGCCTTCTGCTTTTAACTTTTCAACATTTTCTTCATATAATTCTTTTTTAGGGTCCGTAATAACAAACGATGGCTTAGATGCCGTCATTGACAATAATTGAAGTGTAGGAATTATATATTGCGTACTTTTACCTGAAGAAGTTGTACCAATAATAAGAGTATGAATAGGTTTAATAAAGTTAATTTCCATATTTTGACCTGTTCGTTCAGCTCTTACCAAAATACCATCTTTGACAGAACGAATATTTTTTAATGTGCAAAAATTAAATTCTTTTTTGCTACGCAAATCGTCAACACTTACAAAATCATTGCTATAATATTGCTCAATTTCCTTACCCTTAGCATCTTTACCCTTATCACTCAATCCTTTATTTTTCTTTTTAGGCTTACCATCAGCCATTTTAAATAACTTAAATAATAAAAATACAGACGTTAGCATTATCGTGATAAAAATAGTCGTAGCATCAGTTAAATACTCAGTATCAAATGTAAATTCTTGATTTTTTATAAAACCTGTAACTATCACCGATAAAACATGAAATAAAGTTATTATTATAATATTTATAATGGTTTTCTTTAAAAATTTTTCCATACTTTAATTATTTTACAATTGTGCCATAGCAAATATGGCACAATTATAAACATCTCCTTATTTAAATAGTAATATTTGCTTTAATAAATGTCAAGCAATTATCTTACTTTCATCCTAGTTCTT
>JBKSMT010000023.1:0-5311 GCA_046881945.1 Clostridia bacterium | reverse complement strand
GAAATCTCTTAAAGTTTCATCAATCATTCCAAAATCACATTGAATCCCATAATCATTTGCATTCTTTGCAAATTCTGAAATAGCAAGTAATTTCTGATGTATATCTTCATAGTTTCCACCATTGCTTATTAAAGCATTTTCAACAAATTCTACAATATTGCGAATTTTTTTCTTCTTTGGTGTATAAGGCGCGATAGAGCTATCACCTTTTGCTACCAAAGATGTGTTTTTACTTTTTTGTTGTCTATTTCTAAAGAATTCTAATAAACCCATATTTACTCCTTAAATTATTAAGAGTATAGCATGTTTTATAACAAATATCAATAGCAAAACAAAAAAACAAACATATTTAGTTTGCTTTTTAATATATCGCTAGTTTCAAAAGTTATAGACCTTAAAGCGGATTTTTTGTTTTTTGCCTTGACATTATGTTTTATTTTGGTGTATACTTATACTTGAAATTTTAAGGAGTAATTATGAAAAGAATAGAAATTAGAGATTTACACAAGGCTTATAGCAAATATGACAGTCAAGTGATTACCGTTTGCGGTTGGGCTCGTACAGTACGTGATTCTAAAAACATCGCATTTATCGAACTTAATGATGGAGCATTTAAAAGCGTACAAGTAGTTGTTGAACGCGATAAAGTAAGTAACTATGATGAAATTGTTAAACAAAACGTAGGTTCGTCATTTATGATTGAAGGTGTAGTAATTATAACACCTAACGCACAACAACCTTTTGAATTAAATGCAACAAGCGTTCAAGTGCTTGGCGAATGTGCTAGCGATTATCCATTACAAAAAAAGCGTCATACTGTTGAATTCTTGCGTACAATACCAACCATACGTCCACGCGGAAACTTGTTTAACGCAGTATTCCGTATTCGTTCAGTAGCGGCATTTGCAATTCACAAATTCTTTAACGAACGCAACTTTGTGTATGTACATACACCAATTATCACTGCTAACGATTGTGAAGGTGCTGGCGAAATGTTCCAAGTAACAACCCTTGACCTTGACCGCGTTGCTAGTAGCGGAAAAGTTGATTATGATAAAGATTTCTTTGGCAAAAAAGTATCTTTAACAGTATCAGGTCAACTTCATGAAGAAACACTTACTCACGCATTTGGTAAGACTTATACTTTTGGTCCTACATTTAGAGCCGAAAATTCAAATACCAGCCGTCATGCTGCTGAGTTCTGGATGATGGAACCTGAAATTTGCTTCTGCGACCTAAACGAACTTATGGATAATGAAGAGGAAATGATTAAATATGTAATTAACTACGTTATGACCGAATGTAAAGACGAACTTGAATTCTTAAATAAGTTTGTAGACCAAGGATTGATTGAAAGATTGAGCAATATTGTAAACAACAATTTTGTTCGCCTAGATTATACCGAAGCAATTACTATACTTGAAAAAGTTAAGGATAGATTTACATTCCCTGTTAAATGGGGTATCGACCTTCAAAGCGAACACGAACGTTATATTACTGAAGAAATTTACAAAAAGCCTGTATTCCTAAAAAACTATCCAAAGGATATTAAAGCATTCTATATGCGTCAAAATGATGATGGCAAAACTGTTGCAGCGGTTGACCTACTTGTTCCTGGAATTGGTGAACTTATTGGCGGTAGCCAACGTGAAGAACGTCTTGACAAACTTACCTCTCGTATGAACGAACTAGGCTTAAACGCTGAAGATTATGCTTGGTATCTTGACACTCGTCGTTATGGTACAAACGTACACTCAGGCTACGGATTGGGCTTTGAACGTTTGATTATGTACCTAACAGGTATTTCAAATATCCGTGATGTTGAAATATTCCCTCGTACTGTTGGTTCAATCCAAGGTTAATACAAAAAACACTCAATATTTACATTGAGTGTTTTTTACACACGATAACTATTAAATAAATCAATTTCGTTATTATCTACAACTATACCTAATGATTCAGCATTCTTAACAATTCCTGGCAAATCATTAATATTAAAATGCCTTGAATTTTCAGGAACAATAATAAAACCTGTTATAGACGAACCATTTGATACCCAGTTAGTATTAAATAAAGTTTTACACATAGGCAACTCAGTAGAATACTCATTATCCAGTGCAATCACCGATTGAATATCATCAATAATTATAGCCACCTTTTTGCCTAATTCCATTAATCTTCTAGCATGCTGAATTCCTAACATTGTTATAGTTATTTTCGCTTCAAGACTTTTATTAAACAAAGCACAAAATTTAATTACATTTACATTATAAAAAGCGTTTGCATGCTTATAATTAGGATTAATATATATTACATTATCAAACATTTGATTAAATTCTTGAACTAAATCATTTAGCATTTTAGGCTTGTTAGTATTATTTAGATATATAAAAGCCTCATCAGCCTCAATCAACTTAAATTTAGTGTCAATTTGCTTAGTATATATCCCCGCAGGTTTAAAATAATTAGACTTATTGCTAAGTGGCTGATTATTAAACCACGGCCTATCAATATTCCATTTACTACAAGAAATTTTGTTAATTGTAAGCAACATATTAATTATCATCTTGCCGTTACTTTCATTGCAAGTACAGACCAATTCATCACCTTGACGTAACATGTATTTTTGTATGTAATATTGAGGTATATATACAACATCTATACCGCTGTCACAATCACATTTTTTAATAATACTAAATTCGTCATTAGTAATTGATAAATATCCCCTAAATGTAGTCACAATTTTGGTAACACTATTTAACGGATCCGCCTCAGCTAACAAGCAATCTGAAAAATCGTTAATATCATCATAATATTTACTACTATTATCTGCATAATCCAAAGTTTTAATAAATCCCTTGTCAAAATATTTGGAATAGTTATTTTTGTCAGCTAATTTGGTAGTGTATATGTTATAAATACTTAAATCGACACCTGTTTTAACACCATCAATTACTCCCTCATCAAACAATGATAAAATATCCCCTACAACCTCATTATCATCTAAATCAAAAAGGTTGTTATTTACTATATCTATATTAGTCAATGATGAAATATTATTGATTTCGTATGTATTGCATTTAACATTAACCATTGCTAAAGGAGTAATATAAAAACTTAGCCTACGTTTATTAGGCTTAAACATAATAACTTTCCTTAGGTGCTTAACCATAATCTTATTAAATATTCTCATCAACACAATTATACACCACATTAGCAAAAATGTAAATGCTTTTAAACATTTTTCGATATTTTTGCTATATTTTTAACACCTGAAATAAAAGCAGTTAAATAATTTAATACCATTTTTAATTAAAAATACATTCTATTAACAAAGTTGTCAAAGTTTTTAAACAACAATGAATCTACCACATTATTGTTGTATCCCAAAATCTTTAATTCCTTAACTAAATTAATAATATCTTGATATGCTTTAATATCAATTGGTAAATGCGTATTATCAATACCATAAAAATCAGTTCCTAATCCAAAATTCTTATATCCAAAACGTGTAATTAAATAATCAAACTGTAATGCAATATCCTTACTGCTAATTTTATTATTTGATATAAATTTGTCATATAATGTTAGCCCTAAATATCCACCCGTTTTAACAATAATTTCAATTTGTTTATCAGTTAAATTACGATTATGGCGCTTTAATGTATAAATATTACTATGCGAATTATATATAGGCAACTTAGATATCTTGCATAGGTCGTAAAATGCTTTCCTTGACAAATGCGCGGTATCAACCAATATATTATTACGTTCTAATATATCAATGCACAATTTACCTAATGGCGTTAATCCCTGTTTGCTATCCGCACCTCCCGCAAATTGATTAGCATAGTTCCATGTTAGCGTTGCACTAAATGGTTTTAAATCAATAACACTATTTAATTCATCTAATGTCTTAACACAACTTAAATCCTCAATGCTAAATATCAAGTTACCATAAAAATATTGTTGCAAATCCTTTATATGTTTGTAACATTCAATAATATTACTTATATTCATATTTTCGGTAAATACCGCACAACCAACATTACAACCCCCACAATTATTAATACTATTAATGTATTGCTTCTGATCTTCTACCGCCATAGCGGTTACAAAGTCATTATGGCTATCACTTATATTCATATTAATATATATTCACGCTATTATAATATCGTAACAAAAGGTCACAAATAAGTAATTATAACACTATGTTACACACTTTATAAATTAAAAAGGCAATGCCTTAAGCATCACCTTTTAAACTATTAATCTACCTTTTTGTAATAAGTTCTAGTTGAATTTTTTAAATTAGTTGCATTATCAGTAGGATTTGACATATCTACTTCAGTAGTAAATGTACTATTCCTATACCAGTTGCTAGCATCTTCAAAAGTTATAGATGTAACGCCCGAACCATTACAACTACCAGAACCTATATATATTACACTGCTAGGAATAGTTAATGTTGTCAAACTTGAGCATTTTCTAAATGCTCTTTCTCCAATATTAACTACAGTACTTGGTATTGTAAATGATGTTAAACTTGTACAACCGCTGAAAGAATAATCTCCAATATATGTCAACTGAGTACACTCGCTTAAATCTATATTACTTAAACTTGTACATTCAGCCAATGCATAGTTAGCAATAACTTTAGTATCAGAATGTATTTTTATGCTAGTAATACTAGAGTTGTTAGGTTTAAGTAATGCTAAATACGGATTGGCATCATTACCTAAATATAGCCCATTGTCATATCTATTATATTCAAGTTTGTCACACTTTTCAAAAGCGCCATAATAACCAGTACTAACACCAAAATATTGTGCAGATACCGTAGTAATACTATCAGGCAATTTAACAGTTGTCAATTCCGAACAATTATAAAATGCACCATTGGCAATAGATGTCAATTTGGTTGCCCTACTTAAATCAATGCTAGTTAGCGTTTTGCACTTAAAAAATGCAACTTCCTCAATTGATGTTAAATTAGTTAAACCACTAAAATCAATATCATTTAAATTACCACAATTATAAAATGTGGATGCTTCTATAATAGTTAATTGAGATAAATTTTCCATATTAATCTCAATTAGATTTGAGCAATTATAAAACGCACTACTTCCTATACTTGTAATACTTTCTGGAAGTGTTATACTAGTTAAATTTACGCAACCTCTAAATTGATTATCATTAATAACACTAACTCCATTTGGTATCTCTAAACTAGTAAGTTTTTCATTTCCTTTAAACACTCCAGGTAAAATTACTTTAGTATTAGATTTAAACTCAAAACTTGTAACAGTTT
>JBKSMT010000022.1:0-8917 GCA_046881945.1 Clostridia bacterium | reverse complement strand
AAATATTAAAATAAATATAATTAAATAAATTAAAAATAATAAAAAATACTTATTTATAGCAAAAACTCACTAATCAAATAGTGAGTTTTTTATTTACAAATTATTTATAATATAATTTTATTATCGATAATTATTCTTCGTCTTCATCTTCTTCAATGGCTGAAAAATAATCATAGGCAATATATTGTTGAAATAGTTTAATTAGGGCTTTATCTTGCACCATTCTAATAAACTTTTCACCATTGTTATCATAAACTTCAGCATATCTAACATGCACAGGTTCGAATACTGCAACAAGTGCAACATACTCTTGATCATCATGCATAAAATATTTACTTACTAAGTATGATTTGCCGTCTTGCAAGTCAATAACTTTTCCTTCTTCAATCTCCATATTTCCCCCTTAATTAAACAGACATTCCCGCTTCTTTTGGAGCAAGACTATCACCCAATTGTTTACGTTGAACATTCTTTTCAATATTTGCAAGTTTTCTATCACTCATTTTTTTGAATTCTTCCAACGAATAATCAGTACCTAAAATACTATTAATCCTTTTACGAGCCTCATCCCTTCGAGCAATTTCTCCATTTGTAATATTCTCATAATCTTTTTTATTTTCGCCAGTTAGAACATGTTCCGCAATAAAACTTTTACCTAAGAATGCTCCTGAAGTCATTAAGAAATTATAACACTTTTGACTCTTTTCTTCCTTTCTTTCTTGTCTTTCTTCCTTAGCGTCTTGCATTTTTGTTTTAATTGCATTCTTAGTTTCAGTTACGCGATGTTTAATATTATTTGCTTTAACAGCAATACCCGTCTTTATTTCAGAAGCAAATTCTCCAACCTTATCAATTTTGTCATGAACACCTTGCTTAAACTCTTCCCAGTTTTCTTGTCTAATTTGTTTCTTCAACTCTTTTTCACGTTCTTTTTCTTCCGCAATCCTTTTAGCTTCAGCCTCTCTTTCACGTTCCTCTAAGATTTTTGTTCCTTGTTTTATAGCGTCTCCTGCTAGTCGTTCTGCGTACTGAGCATTTGATGCATACATATCTGCAGGTTGGAAATTTCTTGACTTCTCCCATCTAATATTGTCTGCTATAGCATTATCTATATTTTCAGCAAATTTTCTTTCTCTATCTGCCTGCATATATTTAGTTGCACTTTTAGCGTCCAACCAATTACCTGCGTGATTTATTGCTTTCGCACAAGCCCCTGCCATATAAGTAGCAAGTGTACATCCTGCAGCCACTGTGGCTAATGCAGGCAATGCAGGACCACCTATAAGAGCTGCTATAACAGTAGTAGCAGCACCAATTTTACCACCTTTTTTAAATACATCTGTAACTTTTTGATTAGTTGCTCTCTTAGTAAGAGATGCAAATTTATTAGTAGCAAGCCATGCTTCCGACCTAAACTTACTAGTCAACATCTTAACTTTGTTTTTAGACTGTGATGAATACAATCCCGCAAGCTTATTTTCAATTGTCTTTAGTTCTTCACTTGTTGCATATCTTGTTTCTTTAATTCGTGGAAGTCCATTTTCTAAATATTTAACAATTTTTTCAATTTTTTCGCTAGAATAATCATTTAAATCATCATTTTTTAATCTTTCAATAATTTGTGAAATTTGCTTATTTGTTAATCTTTCTATTTCATCTCTTTCCACAATCTTTTCAACTTCAGATAAATCCACTGTTGCATCCATAATAAAATCCTCCTATAAATAAAAATATTATAATATCTTTTGATACTTTAGTCAAATATTTTTCCAAAATTAGCCCGATTTAGTCACTTTTATTAAGAATTAGAATTAAAATTTGTATAAAATCCAATATTTAAATTAAATTTACTAAAATTCTATTAAAAATTATATTTAACTGCAACAAATAAAATTTTTACAATAAGCCCCTAAAAAAAAAGAAGATTGAAATTAATCAATCTTCTTAACTTTTATTATTCAATGATTTCAGATACAACACCTGAACCAACAGTTCTACCACCTTCACGGATAGCGAATCTTAAACCTTTTTCGATAGCGATTGGGTTGATTAGTTCAATAGTCATAGTGATGTTATCACCAGGCATAACCATTTCAGTTCCTTCTGGAAGAGCAATAGTACCAGTAATATCAGTTGTACGGAAATAGAATTGAGGACGATATCCATTAAAGAATGGAGTATGACGACCACCTTCTTCTTTCTTCAATACGTAAACTTCAGCACTAAACTTAGTGTGAGGAGTGATTGAACCAGTTTTAGCCAATACTTGACCTCTTTCGATTTCGTTCTTTTGGATACCACGGATTAATAGACCAGCGTTATCACCTGATTGAGCTTCGTCCAAAGACTTTCTGAACATTTCGATACCAGTAATTACAACCTTACGAGTTGGTTTGATACCTACTAATTCAACTTCTTCACCAAGTTTAATTACACCACGTTCTACCTTACCAGTAGCAACTGTACCACGACCTGTGATTGAGAATACGTCTTCTACAGGCATCAAGAAAGGTTTATCAGTATCACGTTCTGGGTTTGGAATATAGCTGTCAACTGCATCCATCAATTCAAGGATTGGAGCACAAGCTGGATCATCAGCGTTACCACCAGCAGCAGCTTCCAAAGCCTTTAATGCACTACCCTTAATAACTGGAGTAGTATCACCAGGGAAACCATAGCTTGATAATAGGTCACGGATTTCCATTTCTACCAATTCTAGTAATTCTGGGTCGTCAACCATATCAGTCTTGTTCATGAATACGATGATGTATGGAACGCCTACTTGACGAGCCAACAAGATGTGTTCACGAGTTTGAAGCATAGGACCATCAGTTGATGCAACAACTAGAATAGCGCCGTCCATTTGAGCAGCACCAGTAATCATGTTCTTAACGTAGTCTGCGTGTCCTGGGCAGTCAACGTGAGCGTAGTGACGATTAGCAGTTTCGTACTCTACGTGTGAAGTATTAATTGTAATACCACGAGCTTTTTCTTCAGGGGTATTATCGATTTGGTCGTAAGCGCGCTTTTCAGCAAAACCCTTAGCAGCCAAAACAGTAGTAATAGCAGCAGTTAATGTTGTTTTACCGTGGTCAACGTGACCAATAGTACCAATATTAACGTGTGGCTTAGTTCTTACAAATGTCTCTTTAGCCATTTTTAAATTTCCTCCATAATATATGATATTAATAATTATAAATGCATTGTCTTTATAAGTCAAGCATTTTACTTAAAATTTTTAAACATTTTACTCACTATTTAAAAACTTTAAAATATATATCCTTCCACCCTAACTAAACTAATTAAGTCTAGTTAGGAAGATTGATATCAATTAGCCCTTTTTACGTTCGCCAGCAACTTTGTCAGCGATGTTTTTAGGAACTTCTGCATAGTGGTCAAATACCATAGTAAATTGACCACGACCTTGTGTAGAACCACGTAGGTCAGTAGCATAACCAAACATTTCAGCAAGTGGAACGTCTGCATGGATTACTGTACCACCTGGTTTAACGTCAGTACCTGACAAGATACCTCTACGAGAAGTTAAACCTCCCATAACTGTACCTAGATAATCATCAGGAACAACAACTTCAACCTTCATGATAGGTTCAAGTAGCACTGGGTCAGCCTTAGCCATACCTTCTTTAAATGCCATAGAACCAGCAATCTTAAACGCCATTTCACTTGAGTCGACATCGTGGTAAGAACCGTCATAAACAGTTACCTTGAAGTCGATAGTTTCGTATCCAGCGATTACACCTGCTTGAGATGCTTCTTGGATACCAGCGTCGATAGGTCCAATAAATTCCTTAGGAATAGCACCACCAACGATTTTGCTTTCAAATGTATATCCAGCATCACGTTCTTGAGGTTCAAGAATAATCTTACAGTGACCATATTGTCCACGACCACCAGATTGTTTAATATACTTACCTTCAGCCTCAACACGCTTACGGATAGTTTCCTTGTAAGCAACTTGAGGTTTACCAACATTAACGTCAACCTTAAATTCACGAAGTAGACGGTCAACCATAATGTCTAGGTGCAATTCACCCATACCAGAAATGATTGTTTGTCCAGTTTCGTGGTCAGTGTGAGCCTTAAATGTTGGGTCTTCTTTCATAAGTTTAGCAAGAGCCAAACCAAGTTTTTCTTGAGCGTCTTTGTTCTTTGGTTCAATAGCTTGGTCAATAACTGGTTCCATAAACTTCATTGATTCAAGTATGATTGGATGATTTTCATCACAAAGTGTGTCACCAGTACCAGAGTCTTTCAAACCTACGATAGCACAAATTTCACCAGCCAATGCTTCAGGAATATCTTCACGTGAATTTGAGTGCATACGTAAAATACGACCAACACGTTCTTTTCTACCAGTAGTAGAGTTCAACACATAACTACCAGCAGTTAATTTACCACTGTATACACGGGTAAATGTGATACCACCCACAAATGGGTCTGTAGCAATCTTAAATGCTAAAGCACTTAATGGTTCATCATCGCTAGACTTACGTTCAGCTTCAGTACCATCAGGAAGAGTTCCCTTAATAGCAGGAACGTCCAATGGACTTGGCATATAATCAACTACAGCATCCAAAAGCATTTGGATACCACGGTTTCTTAATGCTGTACCGCAAAGTACAGGGTTTAGTTTTAATTCGCAAGTAGCCTTACGAATAGCTTTCTTTAATTCTTCAATAGTGATTTCTTCACCACCAAAATATTTTTCAAGTAAAGCGTCGTCAGTTTCAACAACAGCTTCAATCATTTGATTTCTCAAATTTTGTGCTTCTTCCAACAAATTAGCAGGAACATCAGTTTCTTCGATTTCCTTACCTGTTTCGTCCTTATACCAATAAGCTCTCATTGTAACAAGGTCGATAATACCTTCAAAGTCAGCTTCTTGACCAATAGGCATTTGAATTGGCACAGCGTTTGCCTTTAACACAGAACGCATATGTCCAACAGTACGAAGGAAGTTAGCATCATTCATATCCATTTTGTTAACGAAACAAATTCTTGGAACATGACAATCAGTAGCTTGACGCCAAACTGTTTCAGATTGGGCTTGAACACCTGCTCTTGCACTAAATAAAGCAACAGCACCGTCCAAAACCTTTAATGAACGTAAAACTTCAACAGTAAAGTCTACGTGTCCAGGCGTATCAATAATGTTGATAGCGCAATCTTGCCAGTTACAGTGAGTACAAGCAGAAGTGATTGTAATACCACGTTCTTGTTCTTGAACCATCCAGTCCATAGTAGCTTCACCATCATGAACTTCGCCTAGCTTATGGTTAACACCAGTATAATACAAAATACGTTCAGTAGTTGTAGTTTTACCAGTATCAATATGCGCCATAATTCCAATATTTCTAATTTTCTCTAATGGAGTTGTTCTAGCCATATAAATTTTTCTCCTTTATTTTTGTATGCAAAGATAGTGCTAATACATATTATATTGCCCCATCTTTACCAGATTAATAACGATAATGTGCAAAAGCTTTGTTTGCTTCGGCTTGTCTGTGCATATCGTCTTTCTTCTTCACAGCACCACCAGTTGAGTTGCAAGCATCAACGATTTCGGCAGCAAGTTTATTTGCCATACCTCTTTCGCCGGTTCTCTTGCGAGAATACTCTACTAAAAATCTGATACCAAGTGTTTGACGACGTTCAGGTTTAATTTCCATAGGAACTTGATAGTTAGCACCACCAACACGTCTAGCTTTAGTTTCCAATACTGGCATAACATTTTCCAAAGCGTTAGTTAATGCTACCATAGGTTCTACGCTTAATTTTTCTGAAGCCATAGTCATTGCATCATAAACGATTTTTTCAGCAACACTACGCTTTCCGTCAAGCATAACTTGGTTAATCAACTTTGTAACAACAGTTGAGTTATAGATAGGGTCAGCAAGTACCACGCGCTTTACAGCAGCTTTTCTTCTTGACATAATTAATTTCTCCTTTTATAAATTCAATTTGCATAAAATCACTCTTTACGCACGAGTCGTATTGTATATTACAATACAAAATTTACTTCGAGTTTACACTCTTTCAATCAGCATCATTAGATGCACAGGGTTCTTTTAATCAAAAGAACAATTTACTATCTTGCAATTACTCACAATCTTAAGCAAAAACTTAAATTATGTGATTACAAGATTACTTAGGGCGTTTAGCACCATACTTACTTCTACCTTGTTTACGTTTTTGAACTGCAGCAGTATCTAAAGCACCACGTACAATATGATAACGTACACCAGGAAGGTCAGGCACACGACCACCACGAACCAATACTACGTTGTGTTCTTGCAAGTTGTGACCTTCGCCTGGAATGTAACAAGTTGTTTCCTTACCATTTGACAAACGTACACGAGCAATTTTACGTAACGCAGAGTTTGGCTTCTTAGGTGTTGTTGTGGTAACGCTTACGCACACACCACGTTTTTGAGGACAGTTATCTAATAAGATTGACTTGCTTTTTACCTCAATTTTCTTTCTACCCTTTCTAACCAATTGTTGAGTTGTAGGCATATTCTCCTCCTTAATTATTTTTGCAACCAATTTGAATTAAATATCATTTATCCAACCAAGTTTAAGCAAACTATTTATACATAAAATGTGAAAGCGTCCACAATATTTTCATAAGCGAAGCGTATTCATATTTTCATACTTTCATCTACTTAAAACTAAATGTTATTTAATGTTACAGCCGGTAGCAAACACTATAACGAGTATATTTTAACAAAAACTCATATCATTGTCAATAGTTTAAAACAAATTTTATAATATAAATATTATAATATTTTCATAAATCAATTGGTCTAAAATATAAAAATAAAAAAATTTAAAAATTTCGTAATTTATATATACAAATCGTTTGATTTTTTTATATTATTTGGCTAAAATAATAATGACTACTTAGTTAGTTAATATTTTAAAGGGAAGGTGAACAGACTTGAATATTACAGACGTAAGAATCAGATTGGTAAGCAAGGCTGACAGCAAGCTTAAAGCTTTCGCTAGCTTCACTATTGATGGTGCATTTGTTGTGCACGATATCAAGATTATTGAAGGTAGCAATGGTAACTTTATTGCTATGCCATCACGCCAAACTCCAGATGGTGAGTACAAAGATATTGTACACCCATTAAATACTGAAACTAGAGAACAAATTAGTTCAGTAATATTGGCTGAATACGAAAAAGCTAGACAAGAAGCATAGTATTAACTAGCCAAAGGGTTTATTTATCCCAAAAATTCAAAAAGACACGCCATTAAACGTGTCTTTTTTTATTTATAATTACCTATAATTTTTTACCACACTTTTCGCAATGATTATTTTTTAAATGATTCACAAAACCACAATTAGAACATTGTTTACTTAATTTATATCCGCATCTAGGACAAAATGCCTTATCCCCCTCTATTTTAGCCTTACAATTAGGAAACTTATCTCCCGTTGCCTCATCAATCAAATAGTGCAAATATGCAAATTGCTTGATACAACCCCAAACGAACTTTTCAACTTTGAATAACTAAAAAGACACATTATCAAATGTGTCTTTTTACTATCCAATCAATTATATATTTTTATTTAGTTAAATTTGATTGTTCGCAAGTTTCTTCAACTCTTTCAAGCATTGAATTTAAATTCTTAGTAATCCCTTTTAATATAAACTTTTCATCCCATATCATAGCCAAAATATCTAACGGTAAATATGCTTGATATTTATCCTTAACATCTTCAATGGTATAACCATATTTATCACTTATAAAATACGAATCTCCTCGGAACTCAAAGCAAACATTATCAACATCTTCAGTAATAATCGCTTTTATATTAAATTCATTAAATCTCTTTTGCATTGCATTTGTCAAAACATTTAATTCTCTATCTGTTACGATAGCATCTTGAAAATATTTCATTTTAGTTTTCATAATAGATGCCAACATATAACTTTTAGAAACATAATACATATCTTTCTCCTTAACCACTTTATTATATAAACTTTATTAATACTAACAACCAAATTTATTGTTGACTTGTTTTTTTGCGCTATAATCATTTATTGCTTTTGCCAATTCGCCTTCCATAACATAAGTTGCAGAATTAAATTCGCCAATAAGTTCATTACGTTCTTGAATACGATAATTATGGAATTCTTGCAAATATTCGTTACCATACAATTTTGCCATAAACTTCAAATATTCTCGCAATCTTCTATCACTCATTTCAAGATATTCTAATCCATAACAAATAGCAAAATCTTCTAATACAATTTTTGTTTCTTCTCCAGTTAATTTGTTAATCAAATTAAACATAATATCATTTTCATCAAATTCTTCTTCATCATGACTAACTTCAACTGTCTTTTTATCCCAAAATAGTCGATTAAGCATTTTCTTAACAATTTGCGGTTTTTTAGTATACAAATCTCTAATATAATTCATAATCTTCTCCTAAAAATCAATGATAGTATATCACAATTTAAAGATTTGTCAATATATGTCACAAAAAAAAGTAAGAAGTGGGTTAGACTTCTTACTTTTGTTAATTCAATTCGTATCTTAATATTTACTAGTTCAAGGTTCTTTGTATGTTTTAAGAGTTACCACTCTACACTTATTCATCAATACTGTTAAAGTATTGCGTCGACTTTAAAGATTTTCTCTTTAAAAGGAGGTGATCCAGCCGCACCTTCCGATACGGCTACCTTGTTACGACTTCACCCCAGTCATCAGTTTTACCTTCGGCAGCTTCCTCCTATTACTAGGTTAGACCACTGACTTCGGGTACCCCCGACTCCCATGGCGTGACGGGCAGTGTGTACAAGACCCGGGAACGCATTCACCCCGACATTCTGATTCGGGATTACTAGCAACTCCGTCTTCATGTGGGCGGGTTTCAGCC
>JBKSMT010000021.1:0-5794 GCA_046881945.1 Clostridia bacterium | reverse complement strand
AATTGTATAATTATTAATGTACACTTCACTAACTTGTTCGGTTTTAACCATTTGTTTGAATTCAGTATAATTAATACGTTTATCATTTTTGTTTACAGCATAAATGCTATATAAAAGTACTATTAATAATACTGCTGAAATGATTATTAGCAGTGTACGTTTGTTGTTATTATTCTTTTTAGCAACCATATTTCACCTCTTTTTTGATATAACGCAAATATTTTAGCATAAATTTACCAAATGTACAATCGTTTTTTAACATTATTTTATTCATACTTAAATATTATTTACTTGTAGGGCTTAAATATGAATTAATCCATTAAAAATATTGAAAGTATTTAAAGTTTAAAGTAAAATTTTGTTAAATGTGTTTTACTTTTATTAAGTTATATGTTAAAATTAAGTAACAAAAGGAGAAACTATGTTATTATCAATTTCATCTACTTTGGGTATTGTATTAGATGTGTTAATTATTGCAATGCTAGTGATATTTGGATTTATTGGTTTTCGTAAAGGATTTTTTAAATCGGTTATCTCATTATTTTCAACTTTGGTTATAATAATTATAAGTATATTTGGTGCCGGATTTTTAGCGAAGTTGATAAACAAGATATATGACTTTACGGGATTTATTTCGGGTAAATTATGTAATGGTATTGCTGGTATGCACGAATTTTACAATCAACCAATTAGTGGGGGTATGTCGGGTAAAGATGTAGTAAATGCTATACCTAGAGAAACTAATGGATTTTTGAAAAAACTAATGGCACATGTGCTTGAACCATTAAATGCAAATGACATTCAAGGCGAAACTGTTGCTGAAGTTGTTAGTGGCCCATTTGCGTCAATAATTATGTTGATTATATCAGCAATAGTGTTGTTTGTGCTACTTAAGATTATAATAGCAATAGTTTCACGTTTGTTTGAAAACATTACACGTAATAGAGTGTTTGGCGCTACTAATAAATTGTTGGGTTTTGCATTTGGTGCGATTAAGGGATTGTTTATTGTAGTAGTATTCTCATTTGTATTAACAATGCTAACAGTTGTACCTAAGATTAACACAAAAATCACACCAGCCATAAACAATCATACAAAAGTGGCTAAGCCTATATATAAATTTACGGACAATGTTGTTGAAAAATATGTGGTTGAGGGCAAACTTGTTCAAAACTGGATTGATGATTTGTGGGAAAATAAATATAAGGATAAGGGCAACCAAAATCCTTCGGTTGACACTTCTCCAAATGGCACACTTGAAAGGCCTTATGATGTAATAATAAGCGAAAGTGAGGGCGTATTTACTGCAACAATGACAATTGATTTTGCTAATGCTAACGAAATGTATTATACGCTTAATCCAGGTCAAGTACAAGATGATGCTTTCGGTATGAATATTACTAAAACTGACGCAACATCAACTTATGAAGTAAAACGAACTGATGATATGGATAATGTTATTGCAGATATTAATGTGCTAAGCAAAAACAAAACATATATTATCAAGTTTGCTAAAGGCGAACAAACACAAATTGAAGTTACAATTACGTTAACTCCAATCACACAATAGATTAAAAGGACTAGAATTATGGAATTATACGAATTACTAAAAGATAGAGGACTAATTTATCAATCAACAGATGAAGCAAAATTAAAGGAATTATTAAATGGTAAGCCAGTGGCTATTTATACCGGTACTGATCCTACAGCCGATAGTTTGCACATTGGTCACTGTGTGCCAGCATGTATTATGCGTAGATTACAACAAGCAGGCCACAAGATTATTATACTTGTAGGTGGTGCAACTGCGGCAATCGGCGACCCTAGTGGTAAAACTGAAATGCGCAAGATGTTAACTCAGGACCAACTTAATCACAATATCGAAAGTATCAAACGTGCTTATAGCAAATTTTTGAACTTTGATGGTGATAATCCAGCAATTATTGTTAATAATGCTGACTGGTTTAAGGGTTACGATTATGTTAACTTTATGCGTGATGTTGGTGTGCATTTTAACGTAAATAAGATGATATCTAATGAAATTTACGCTAAACGTATGGAAGAAGGCGGACTTACATTCTTTGAAATGGGCTATATGTTAATGCAAGCGTATGATTTCTTGTATTTAAATAAGCAATACAACTGCTCAATTCAATGGGGTGGTGCTGACCAATGGGGTAATATCGTTGCGGGTAGTGAACTTGGCCGTAAAATGAACTTTATTGATAATAAAGATAGATTAATGGTTGGTGTCACTAATCCGCTACTACTTACACCAGAGGGTAAAAAGATGGGTAAAACCGAAAAAGGCGCTATTTGGATTGATAACGAAAAGATTAGTGCGTATGACTTCTATCAAGGAGTATATCAAACTCCAGACGCTTGCGTTGAAATGATGTTTGCAATATTTACCGACGTTCCTATGGCTGAAGTGCGCGAGTTGATTAAAACCGATATCGTTAGTGCTAAAAAACGTATGGCTTATGAAATTACTAAGTTTATTCGTAATGAGCAAGACGCTATCGAGGCTCAACAAATGAGTGAAAACTTATTTAATGGTAGTCAAAATATGGACAATGCTCCAACTGTTACATTAAATGCTAGTGAGGTGGCGGATAGTGTGCCAGTACTTGATTTGCTAGTTCAAGTTGATTTTGTTAAATCAAAAGGTGAGGGACGCAGACTAATTGACCAAAAAGGTATTTCGATGAATAATGAAGTAATTACTAACGCATTTGCCACAATTTCAAAACAAGAACTACTTGATGGTGTGCTATTCAAAAAAGGCAAAAAGAACTTTATTAAAGTTATAGCAGAGTAAAAATAAAATACTAGGATTGATTTCCTAGTATTTTTTAATATGTTTATAAAATTAAAATCTTGGTTTAGTGTAAATATTTAAGCCTTTAGCGATTACATTGATTTCAAGGGTGTCAAACTGATATATTTCGCCATCAATCATTGTGTCAAAAGGCTCTTTTGCACTTATCTTTACTTGAGTTGACCAACTATTAGAGGTTGGTTTTTTGTATATGTGTTTACCGCTACGTGTAATTTTATAATCCTTTTTTACCAGCATGGTATCGATATAGTCAATGGTTACAATGTTAGCAAGGCCGTCATGCATATTGCTTAATGGGCTGACATATAAGTTATTGCCATAAAACCCACCATTACATACAGCGCAAGCGGTATATTGTTTGTTTTTTTGCTTTAAATTATCGGCCTCAATGTTAAGGGTGATGCCCTCAAAAGTTTTTAACGTGTCATTTAAGATTTTGCGACGTGATAACTTGCTATCCTTATTTTGAGATAAGTATTTACTTTCAGCTATTTCAATAGTGCCGCAGGAGATTAAATTTAGGGCACGATATTCGTTACACTTTAAGTAGTCAACTTTTATCGTAGGGTTTTCAAGAATATTCTTGATTGCGCAAATAGGCTTTTTGGGTAAATTTAAGTACCTAGCAAAGTGATTATGCTTACCCGCTGGGATTATGCCAAAGTTTGTTTTAGATGGGTCGGTAAGCCCGTTAACAAAATGATTGAGTGTACCATCACCGCCAACTATTATAAATTGACGTTCACCGTCTTTAGATAACTTTTTAGTAATGTTTGTAACGTCATCACTACTTTCGGAAAAATAAACCAAGAATTCAACCGCTTGGCTTTTAAGATATTTAGAAATTTTTTTAATTACCTTTTCAGCCTTTTTGTTGTTGGCTGTAGGGTTAACAATTACATTATACATAAATATCAACTTTCCTAATAAATAGTATACTCAAATTTTTTGTTTTGTAAATAAAATTAACAAAATATTACCAAAAATTTATTTTTAATTCAATAATAGTATTTACTAATTTATAAGATAATATTAATTTTAATTTAATTGTGGTTAATTTTTCAATAAAATAAATGTAAAATTATGCATTGTTTTAAATAATTTTAAATTATTTTTTAATTTTAAAAATAAATTGTTTGCCAAAATTTACGTTTTAAAGTATAATAACTAAAAATAGGAGAGGTTATGATTTATATTATAATATGTATTGCAGTTGCACTAATTTCAACACTTACTAGTGTGGTTGTGTGTGTGCGTGTAGGTAAACTTAAAAATGGTGGTGGCAATATCCAAGTATCACATGAATTTCAAAATATTCAGGCGCAAATTAATAATAATAATAAAATGTTGATGGATAGTTTAAATAATACATTGATTAACACTAATAATACTATCAATAATATTTTGCTAAATCAACGTCAAGAACTTGATAGTGTTAAAAAAAATCTTAGTGATTTTGCTGACCGTAACGAAGGGCGTATTGCCAAGCTTACTAACGAAGTTAATCTTAATATGAATGCTATTAGGCAGGAAAATGCGCGTCAAATGAGTGACTATCTTAATAATACTCAAAATGCCATTGTAAGTATTTCGTCACTTCAAAAGCAAGAACTTGAAAATATCCAGCAACGTGTGGATGCTTTAACTGCTAAAAATGAGGAAAAGATTGAAAAATTAACTCAAGATATAACCCTTAGTATGAATACTATTAGGCAGGAAAATGAAAAACAATTAGACGCAATGCGTGTAACGGTTGATGAAAAGTTAAACGTATCATTAAGTCAACGCCTTAACGAAAGTTTTTCTAAAATTCAGTCCAGTCTTGAGCATGTGGATACTGGGCTTGGTGAAATGAAAGCGCTTGCTAGTGGTGTTGGTGATTTAAAAAAGATGTTAAGTAATGTTAAAACACGTGGCGTGTGGGGTGAAGTTATGCTTAACACGTTGCTTGAACAAATGTTATCGCCTCAACAATTTAAGGAGCAGGTACAAATTAAGGTGAATAGTAAAGAGCGTGTGGACTTTGTTGTGGTTATGCCAGGGCGTGATGATAAGGAAGTGTATTTGCCTATTGATAGCAAGTTTCCTCTTGAGGATTATTATCGTTTGGCTGAAGCAAGCGAGCAGGCTGATTTGGAGGAGGTGGAAAAATGTCACAAACAATTAGTGCGTCGTATTAAAGATGAGGCTAAGAAGATTAACGAAAAGTATATTGAAGTTCCGACAACCACCGATTTTGCGGTAATGTTCCTACCAATTGAAGGTTTATATGCTGAAGTGATTAAAGATACTGAGTTGATTGAATTTATTCAAACTAACTATAAGATTGTTGTGTGTGGACCTACAACATTATCGGCTTTACTTAATAGTTTGCAAATGGGCTTTAAAACTATGTATATCGAACGTCGTAGTAGCGAAATTTGGGGAATACTATCAACATTTAAAACTGAATTTGAAAAGTTTGTAGCGTTACTGCTTAAAACTCAAAACAAACTAAGCGACGCTAATGATACAATTGAACTTGCAACTAAATCGTCTAAAAAGATAGCGAAAAAACTTAGTGATGTCTCGCAGGTGGTTGGTATTGAATATGATAATAACCAAATAGAATTTGTTGACGAAGATGAAACTGCTTAAAATAAATAGTATATATAAATAAAAAATAACGCATAATACATTGAGGGTATTATGCGTTTTTTGTCGAAAAAAAGTGTTTTGATATTTACGATAATAGCAGTTAATGTTCTATTTGTTTTTTTGCATAATACGAGTTTGAAATTTGCTAACAATTTATACGTTACTACAATAAATTCGATTACGTCAAAAGATGATACTGTTTTTAATATTATTTATGAAAATAAGGCGTGGACGTTTTATGCAAAAGATTTTGAGTTGGATTCCAAAGTTTTTACACTAGATGCACGTATAAATAATTTAAAACGAAATGGAACT
>JBKSMT010000020.1:0-3933 GCA_046881945.1 Clostridia bacterium | reverse complement strand
CTTGAATATTCTTTTCAACCAGTTCTTCATATATCCTATTTGCAATGGCTAACTTTTGTATATCATCAACTTTTGGAATAATACATACTGGATATGGTGCAAGATTTATAGGTAATGACACACCCTCAAACTTACCATCTTTTAATATAACATTATTTTCATATATCATAGCAAGTGTACGGCTTACACCAATACCATAACAGCCCATCACATAGTGTGTTGGTCTACCATCTTTTCCAACAAAGGTTCCATTCATTGATTTAGAATATTTATCACCTAGTTGGAATATATGACCTAACTCAACTGCCTTCTTGGTTGTTAGTTTGTCAATATTTTTAATACCATAAGTTTCAAATAGATATTCTTTAGCATCGTCCCTTTCTAACAGTTCCGAATTAAACGCTCTACCTGTTTCTTCATCAAACAATATTGTATCCTCGCCAATATGTGAAATACACATAAATTCCTCTGACTTACTTCCACCAATAGCACCACTATCTGCACCAACTGGTTGAACTGGTAAGTGTAATTGTTCAAATATATCAAGATATGCTTGTTTCATACGTTCATATTCAATATCAAGATCTTGCTTATCTTTACCAAAACTATAAGCATCCATCATATCAAATGCTTTACCTCTTAATAAATATCCACGTGTACGAATTTCATTACGGAACTTAGGTCCAATTTGGAAATAGGTCGCTGGTAATTGCTTATATGTAGTTAGTCTTGATTTTGCATAAGCAACAACTGCCTCTTCTGCTGTTGGTGCTAAGCAATAATTACCGTTTTTAGTAAGAGATCGAAACATTACACCATCTTCTACATATCTATCAAGTCGTCCAGATTCTTGCCAAATCTTTTCAGGTTGAAGAATTGGTAATGATAATTCAGAACAACCATATTTAGTAAGTGTTGATGAAATAATTTCATCCAACTTTTTCTTTACCAAAAAAGGTATATGACCAAATGCATATACTCCGCTTGTAAATTGTTCTAATTGCCCAGTTTGTAACAACATATCTTGAACAGGACATTGTTCATCTAATTTAGTTAATTTTTTTGATATCAATCCAATTTTTGATACTTTCATTTTATTTTTCTCCTATTAATCTAATTTATAAATCTTCTTCCGTATTTGTACTCTTTTTTATTTCCGTTATTTTGCCTTTAGTTTGTTCTAAACTATCAAGGCAAGTTTTGGCTAGTTTTACGCCCTCCTCATAAAGTTTAAGGCATTCTTCCAAACTTTTTTCACCACTATCAAGTTCGCTTGCAATTACTTCAAGACGCTTCATACTTTCTTCTAATTTCATAATCTCTCCTTACTCTCAATGATTTGAGCCTTTATTTCATGTGTATTTGTATCTATTATTATTATATCATCTTTTTTAAGTTTTGTATAGTCCTTTACGCGAATTTTATCTTTATTTATTATTGCATAACCAGACCTTAAAAGATTAATTGGATTTAACTTATCTAGTGTATTTAAAAGTATATTTACACTATATATTGAATTATCAACTTTATCTAACATTATATTTTCGCAAGTATTTAATAATTGATTAACCTTAAGCTCTAATTTAAATACAAGGTCCTTCACCTCATCTTGAAAGGTCGCAATATAATTTGCGATTAGCATCGCATACTCATTGTATATTCGTTCAATTTGATGATTAAAATGTTCAATATAACCATTAAATGTGTCACACGTGTCATAATAGTCAAACGCAAGTAATTCGGCTGCTGCGGACGGTGTCGGGGCGCGTAAGTCGGCTACAAAGTCAATAATTGTAAAATCGGTTTCGTGCCCCACTGCTGATACAATTGGTTTTTTACACTCAAAGCATGCACGCGCTACTGCCTCTTCATTAAATGGTTGCAAGTCCTCTAATGACCCACCACCACGGGCAACTACTATTACATCAACCTTATCGTAGTTTGAAAAGAAGTTAATCGCTTCAACAATTTGGTCAACGGCCACCACACCTTGCACTTGTGTATCATAAAGCACTAAATCAACTGTTGGATTACGCCTACTGGTTACATTTATTATATCTTGTAATACTGCACCTGTTTTAGATGTAATAACTCCTATACGTTTAATAAATCTAGGGATAGGCTTTTTAAGATTAGTATCAAATAAACCTTCCAGTTCAAGACGTTGTTTTAATAATAAATATTGTTGGTATAATTCGCCTTGCCCCATAAGTTCGATTTTAGTCGCACTAAGCGATAACTTACCGCCTTTAACATAATAATTAATATTACCAGTTACTTGCACCTTATCGCCTATATTAAAACTTTGAGGACAACCAAACATTACACAACTAAGCAAACTATCATCATCCTTGATATTAAAGTAAGCAATCCCGCGTGTTATAGAAAAAGAAGATATTTCGCCCATAACAGTAATATGCTCTAGTATAACTTCGTTTTCCAAAATATCTTTAATTCGTTTATTTAGTTGCGTAACAGTTAAAGCAAACATTATTTAACCAAACCTGCCAAAAATCCATTTATAAATTTATGACTTTTTTCAGTTGAATATTTTTTAGCCATATCTACAACTTCGTTAATAACTACCTTATACTCACTACCATCAATATAAAACATCTCAGCGATAGCAAGATAAATAAGTGCTAAGTCAATTTTATAAATTCTGTCAATCGTGGTACCCTTCAAGTTAGCCGAAACTTTATTTTTAATTTCATCTAGATTACTAGTAAAAGCATTAACTAAAGATAGGCAAAAATCGTCTATCTCCTCGATAGGCGAAATTTGCTCCTCATTAATATATAATTTTGAATATATAAGCTTAAAAGCATTTTCTCGTGATTGTATTCTACTCATTGATTTCTCCAATTAAACGTGCTTTTCAGCGTCAACTATATGTACATTGATAGCCTTGATAGGCATTTCAATCATAGTAACGATACTGTTTTTGATATTTTGCTGTACGCGATATACAACGTCATTAGCGCTATAACCGATTTCAACAATAATAAATACGTCAACAATCAAGCCTAGTTGAGTAAACTTAATGCTAACTCCATCACCAACATTTTGTGAAAATACTTTTTTAACTGATTGTAGTTTAGGTTGAGCAACATCTACCACACCCGGAATCTCCTTAGTGGCAAGTGTTACTATTGATAACATCATATTACGATTAATATGAGTGTTATTTAAACTATCTTTAATATTTTTTTGTGCCATAATTTATACCTCTAGTATTATTGTAGCACAAAGTTTTAAACTTTGCAATTATTCTGACGGAATTATTATAATTTTATCAATATCCACACCTAATTGTTCACGAACAACATCTGTAATGATTGCCACTTCACCGGAATTTAATTCAGGTGACTTGATAAATACATTTACGTTTGCACTACTTTGAGTAACAATGGCATCATCAAACCCCTTGCCTACAATAATACCTTCAACAACCAATTCCTTTTCCATTTGGTTGATTAAAGCCATCTTGTTTTGCTCAGCTTCCTGCTTTGCTTCCTCGGAAGATGTTGAACTTGTTATAATAGCCTCGTAAAATTGAATTTCTTGCTTACGAGTACTATCACGTTCAGTTTTATAAGTTGTGTAAAAACTTTCAGTTACTGTTGAGGTTTGTGTCGTTATTGTAGGATTGCTTGCATTAGATAACGAATTATTCAATACTACATTAATGTACCCCGTTAAAATCAACAAACCTATCATAATTGATAAAACTATAATTTTCTTTTTCTTTGACATAATTAAACTCCTTTTTTTATTAAAATCTTACATCTCATTAGTACTTCCGCCACCTATATTTATTTTATCGTGCCTATATATTTCTTAGTTGCTTGATAATATCTCAATACGTCCGCTAGATATATCTATTACCGCTTGAACCGCTTTAAGCATATTCAATTTAACTTGGGTATTATT
>JBKSMT010000019.1:0-7019 GCA_046881945.1 Clostridia bacterium | reverse complement strand
CATTGTTAGGATTAATTGTAAGTGTAGTTACCTTAGGACTAATTATTACCTCAACAGATTGAGCAAGTTCATAATAATTGATAGTTTCAGGAATATACATATACACTACATATGTTCCATCTTCGGTTGCTGTAGGCACTGAAGTTGAGCCAACTGACATATAGTTATCTTCATTTAATTCAGTACCTATCGAATACCATGGAGTTCCGCCATCAACATCCTCCCAAGTTGTTGCCACAAGGGCTTGCCCGGTTCCATCATATTCCCTATTAATAGGTTCCATAAATGAAGGATTTGCAACTCGTCTAATTGTTACAATTGCACTACCATATACTTCGTTATAGTTTTTAGTAGAAGGAATATAATAGTAAATTGTATATACGCCCGCATCAGTCGCTTTTGGAATTACCAAAGAACCAATATCGTCATAGTTATCACCATTTAGTTCAATAACTGGATTTTGGACAGTGTTAATTCCAAAGTTATAATAAATTTCACTTGTTTCGGTATTACCATTTTCAACTGATATTAATTCATGTTCTTGACCATCATAATCGATTGATGATAACAATGTTACGTTTGCTAAATTTGCACGTTTTGCAATTTCAACAGTAATAGTACCCGAAACTTCATTATAATTATCTGTTTGAGGAACATAGAAATAAATTGTATACACCCCAGCATCTGTCGTTTTAATTTCACCAGTTAAACCAATATCATCATAGTTGTCAGCATTTAAAGGTTGAGCAGGATTATCTTTAGTACTTAATATATGATAAATCTCATCTTCATTGTTTATATCGCTAATTACTGCCAATATTTGCTCGTAACCACTATATTCCAAATTATTGTTACAACTTTGAGTAATTAAATTATTACCTCTTGCAACAGTAATTTTTACTGCTTCGCTTTCACTCTCCTCTCCGTTTGTTGATGTCACTATACATTTATAGTAATATTCTCCTACCGAAGTTTCGGTTGAGTAGTGAGTATATGTATTATTAGTAGCATTTGCTAATATTGTTGCTCCATTACATTCGAAATCACTTGTTGTTCCACGATACCATTGATATGTAACATCTAAATCATGTTCAACTTCAATATTCAACATAGCATTATCGCTATTGTACATTATTGTATCAATGTCAGCAGTTATACTCTTGATTGTAGGAGGAACGGCCGACCATTTAGCAGTTAATGTATGATTTCCATCAAAGTCAACAATAGTATCTTCATTAGTTGCTTGCATAGAACCAGTTAATTTATATATTGTTAAACCAGCATAGGTTCCTTTATCTGCATAATTAGTTAAATCCGTACCTGATGAAACAGGATTTAATACAATTCTAATACTTTTTGTCTCTGGTAAAGTTGTAAATTGTGCTGTAGCACCAGCAATTTGAGTATATTTAATATATTCTTTATTAGCATCATATTCGTATACTGTGTGAATACTTAAGTTGTTATTAGTGTGTTGACTTAATTTATAAGCAGTATTAGGTTCAACATCAATATAATTACTGCGAAGTCTATCTGTCCTATTGTTTACTTCTGAGGAATCTGCCCAAGCAAGCGACCCAAGAGTCCAATTTTTAACTAGCGTATCACCGTACCAGCCATCAAACTCATATCCAGCACGTGATGGTTTTGGCAAAGTTCCATAAGGCTGACCAAATGTTGCTGATTTACTTGCAATGTTATTATCTCCACCATTTACATCAAACGAAACTGTATATTTATTAGCAGTCCATGAACCATAAATAGTAAGATTATTTGCAGGCATTGTCATGTTTGAGCTTATTAATTCACCACTATCTTTTTCAAGCGTCCAACCATTAAATACATATCCTCTACTTGTTGGCTTAATAGGCAATAATCCTTTTAGAATTCTACCATACCTTAGAGTCCAAGTTACTCTATTAGTATGAGAAGATGGTATAGTAACGTTGGTATTAGCATCATTATATACGTAATTACTTCCGTTATTATAATCCAAGGTTAAAGTATAAGTTGCTCTTTTAAAATAATAATTTAAAACGCTGTTTCCACTTTGCAATGTAATTGTAGTTTCAGTAATTTCAACCCCGTTTGAGTCGGTCACCTTATCTAAAACAAAACCTTGTTCAATATCTAATTTTAAAACTTCGTCCGCAATTGTTATTTGACTATTAGCAGGAATATCTAAGTGCTTGTAACTTGAAGGATTTGATTCATATCCCGAACCAGTCGTTGGTTGTAAATAAATATTTGCAGTATAGTATGATGACACCCAAACCGCATACAATGTAATTTCTTGCCCATCTACCCAGTTTTGATTTTGAACAATCTCATTATTTATTGTTGCACCATTTACAAAATCAACATCATCACTTGAACCTTCGGTAATTTCGCCATAATCACTTAACGACCAGCCTGCAAACTTATAACCATCAGGAGCTATAAATGCAGATGTTGATAAAGCTCTAGGGGCGTTATATGTAAATGTTTGGTTAGCCATTGTACCAACCGCACCCTTACCATCAAACTTAATGATATAGTTTGCATTCCTAGTACCAGCAACAACCGTTGCATCAGTTGTTTGATTTGTAATATGAATTGTTGAATATCCTACTTCATCTGTAGGTCTTTCAAAATTCAAACTATCAGCACTCACATAAGTATTAGCCATATAAAAGTTTCTAATTTTGCCATGAAATCCTCTCAACATTCCAATATACGAATTCGAATTCGCCGAATTTCCATAGTCCAATAATGTGCCATTAAATGATGTTGATGAACCACAAAGTTCGCCATCTACATACATCCTAAAGAAGTTCCCATCATAACTAGCAGTAAATATATGCCAACCTGAAGATAAATTATCAAGGTCTATAGTTGTAATAACTTCTTGGCTTTTTCCTTCGACAAACGCTTCAAATGCAAGCATCGAATCCTTAGTAGTCCAGTTCCAAGCACCACCCTCTATTCTAAACATTCTAGAACTGTTATTATAAGAATATAATTGAGACCAGTCATCCATACATGCTTCGAAACTTATAAATGCTTTATCGGTAAATTGTAAAAACGGCATAGCATATCTTTCATTTCCGTCATACTTTTCCGCGTCATTTTTAAGCATTATTGCTTCAATGATCGTGTGACCACCATTCCATTTGTCAAAAGCATAACCAATAGGAGAATTTGTAGGATTAGTAAGTGCATATGCACCACCAACTTCTTGTGACACAGTAACAGTATCTGTCGAACCGTTATATGTTAACCCATCAGGATTGATTGTTAAGCTTACATTCACATTTTCAATAGTTGAAGTACTACTCGATGAAACTGCTCCATATCCTGCAGCGGTATCTGCTGGAACATAATAGTAAACTGTATAAACTCCTGCATTGGTTTGTTTAATTGCAATAGTTTTATTGGCTTCGGAACTTAAGCAATTGCCATAATCGCTTTCAGTTATAACTTTGCTAGCATCATATTCTCCAAGTTCAACCTTATAGTAAACCGTTCCCATAATCGGAGTTATCTCAATTATTGTTTGTTCACTTCCAGTATATTGCAAATTATCATACAATGTAATTTCAAATAAATTTGCATCTCCACTTGCAGTAGTCACAATATGAGATTCGTATTTTAAATCAGCATTAGTCGAAACTTCATTAACATTTACTGGCTTTAATTTCTCCTTATCTTTAATTGATTGCGCACCAACAAGCGACGCCATCAACAATGTCGCCCCTATGAATATTTGAAATAAAATCTTTTTCAATTTCATACCTTTCTCCTTTACCATAAGTCCATAACAAGTTTTTGTTTAGAACCAAATGCTTTAACCCTTTGCAAACCTTTTAACAATCTCAAAATTTGCCCATTATATATAAATTATTTAGCCTCAATATATTATTATATTGATATTATAACAAACTTCTACATTTTTAGTCAAACGAATATAACTTTTTTTTACAATAAATTTAAGTTTTTATTACCTACAAGATGCTTATCGGCAAAACCAAGACCAAAATACATCAATATTTATTTGACAAAACATTTTAAATACCCTATTATCATTGTATCAATCAATTTTTTAGGAGATAATTTATGAATATAACATTATTGGGTTGTGGCCGTTGGGGCTCTTTCATTGCTTGGTATATGAATACTATTAAGAACAACAACGTTATGGTTTGGGGACGTGAAGGCGACCCACTTTTAGAAAACTTAATCAAAACACGTAAAAACGATTATGTTGAATTCCCTGAAAGTATTCAACTTACTAACGATTTGCCAAAAGCATTAAAACATGGTGAAATAATTATTATATCAATAAGTGCTCAGGGCGTTAGGGATTTAATGACTAAGGTTAACAAAATCCCTGAATACAAATCAAAAACTTTCGTTTTGTGTATGAAAGGAATTGAAGATAATACCGGCAAACGTTTAAGTGAAATTTTAATCGAAAGCGGTGTTGACAAAAATAAAATTGCTGTTTGGGTGGGCCCGGGACATATCCAAGAATTTACCCGAATGGTTCCAAACTGCATGCTTATCGATAGTTACAACCCTCAATTAACCAAATATCTTGTTGATAATTTTTCAAGTAATCTAATTAGATTCTATATGGGCGACGATATCATTGGAAGCGAAATTGGTGCTGGAGCAAAAAACGTAATGGGTATTGGCGCTGGCATGCTAGATGGTTTGGGATATTCTGTCCTTAAAGGAGCCCTAATGGCTCGCGGAGCACACGAAGTATCTCAACTAATCCAAGCCAAAGGTGGCAATCCTTTTTCAGCTTATGGTCTTTGCCATTTAGGAGATTATGAAGCAACGCTATTTTCGCCTCATAGCCATAATCGAAAATTTGGTGAAATGTTTGTAAAAAATGAACCTTTTACCAAACTCGCTGAGGGCGTGGCGACAACTAAAGCAATGTTACTAATGGGAAAGCAATTAAATGTTGAACTACCTATCACAAAAGCCATTTATGATATACTTAACAGTAATGCCGAACCACATCAAATTTTAGACAAACTTTTTGCTCGCGAAAATAAAAAAGAATTTTAATAAAAATATTAGAAAATCTAATAAAAAATTCAAAAAAATAATATTTTTATTAGATTTAAGAGTGTTTTGGTAAAAAAATCACACATTACTATTTTATAGTATTTTATGTGTGATTTTTTGTTTTTAAATTATTATTTTTTTATTTAATTTAATTACATTTTTAATAATTAATCAAATCTTCACTTCTAACTTTGATTAATCCGTAAGTTGAATTAATAATTAAATCATTTTCAGTACCTGTTCCGGAGTTATAAATATCATTAAAGGTTTCCGATTTACCATTAAAATTCACCTCATATTGAACATCTCCCAACGAGCCAACAATACCAACTTTTATATCGCTATTAACTTGGCTTGAAAGTTGTAAATTAAATGCATGACTATCGTCTAATTTTTGAGCCTTAGGAACAACAATATATACACTTCCACTTTGAGTCAATATCACATTTTGACCAACAACCCTATCATATTCCAAAGTAACTTTTCCAGCATTAGTTGCTTGAACTGTTGCATTTTGAACTTCATAAACTTTAATGTGACCATTTTGAGTTGTTGCAATAACTTTCCTATAATTATTGCTTACACTGTCTAAATCAGGATTATGCTCCAATGCATCAGGATTAAACTTTATAACGGCATCTCCATCCACAGTATTAACCTGAACTAAATTATCTGCCATATCAATATTAATATTACCCTTATTTGTCTCTACATCCACAACACCTAAAGCACTGCGAATATATACACTACCATTATTTCCATTCACCATCAAATCACACATAACCGTATCAATCCAAACATCACCATGCCCAGTAATAACAATTCTTGAACTATTTCCTTCAGTTTTTAGCAAATTAACAATTGACAAATCCGTGTCCAAACTCAAAAAATCAACAACCCCGACTTCACCAATTTCAATCCTTCCACCACCATTAATATTTCCATCACTAATAAGCTCATCGGCTTTCAAAACTCCAATTTGTCCACTTTTAATTGAATTAATCTTAACACTCTTTATATTAAAATTATCCCTATTAACTTTAGTAAAATTAATTTTGCCAGAACCTAAAGATATATTCAAATCTATTTTCCCTGCAGTTGAACACTTATCATCAACATACAATAAACCACTTCCAATATTGATATCTATTTGATTATTTATACATGTGTTTGTCAACTCAACATCACCTTTAATAGATTCCACTATAATGTTATTAATTACAAAATCAGTCTCACCACCAATTAAAATATCTGCCTTTTTAGAAATTACAACTAAATCAATTCCCGTTTCTGCAAGAGTTTTGGGCACCCCTATTTCTATATACGACTTGCTCTTATTCAGCCAACCAGAAGGTTGAACTGAGCTAAATTGAGCAACTTTGTTAACTTCGTCGTATTCTAGAGAAAACTCAGCTTGCGCCTCCGAACTTTTAGCAAACCCAAATACTTTATTATACATAACACCAACAACCGAACCAATACCATCATAGCTTTTAATATATATATCAAAAGAGTCGCCTGTAATTTCAATTGACTTCAAACCAGACATATCTTCATCATCCCGCGCCTGAATGTATTCACTTGTACTTATATATTTTATCCCAAAAATATTTCCTTCTCTATAAAAGAATAAAAAGGCGGCACAAAAAATTATTGTAGCAAGTAATGCTAACAACGCAACCCCTAAATAAATGAAAATTACTTTAAACACTTTCTTCATACTATATATTATATAAAAACAAAAAATATAAGTCAATTATTTTGAAAATATATTTCAAACCTCATTATGCGCCATCAATATTAAGAACGCACCGGTTTACGTTTTGCATCTTTAATGTTGTAGGTGCTCGTTATTGTTTTTTTAACATTAAAGTTCCACATGGAAACATTATATACTATCAACCCAATTATTTACAACTAAAATAGGTTTCACTTAAACATTAATATAGGTAATTTCC
>JBKSMT010000018.1:0-9428 GCA_046881945.1 Clostridia bacterium | reverse complement strand
AAATTTACAAGTAAATATTAAAAAATAAACTAAAATAAAAATTTATTTAAAAATGTTAAAATTTACCACAAATATCATACATATTTAATAAATATTCTAAAAATAAATTCAATATCATACTATACTATTTTAAAATATTTTTCCAAATATTTTATTCAATATTTTTAATTAATTTTTATTTAATTATTTTGATTTAAATTAATGACAATAAGTGACAAAAATTTTTCAAAACGTTTTGTTTTTTGCTAAAAATAGGTTATTATATATATAATTAATAATTACTTAAATATTTTAGCTTTGTTTACTTTAAAATTCCAAAGGAGAAAGTGGTTTATGAAATTAGGGGTAAAGAAATTAATAATTGGTGTGTTGGTTGCTGTAAGTGCAATTGCTTGTTTTGCAACGCTGGGGGTTGCACTAAATAATAGCAAGGTTGACAATCAAGAACAATACCTAGATATCGGGATTGAATATAAAGACGGTTGGTACTTAATTGATAGTGCTGAGGATTACTACACAATGTGTAGTTATACTAACGTGGGCGCAAATCCAGGAGCTAAGTACAAGTTAGTAAATGATATAACCATTGACCCTCGTAAAGCGTCTATGGATAATTTTATAGGCGCAACCCTTAATGGTAATGGGTATAGTATTGCAACAGAATACGACCCCAACTACGAGCCACCAACACAAACAGGGTTAGCTCCGTCTAGTACTGCTGATTATATCAGTGATAGTGGATATGCTTCCGAATCGGGAATTTGGTTTAGATGGGGCGCGTATCATACAAATTTCGAGCTTAAAGAAAATTATAACAGAACTTATTGGCATGAACAAATTTATGGAATTAGTGTGGCTAATAGAACTAATGCAATATTTGAAACTGGCACTAATAATTCAGGCAATGTGGAAGATGTGTCGGAGAATGCAATCCAGGGCAAAAAGGTTACAATTGTAGATGATTATTATTTTAATCCTTATGAAGAACCTGGATACCCTTCTCGTATAGCGGATCTTCACTATGGTATGGCTATTGGAGGTTTGTTTGGCGTTATTAAAAATGCCGAAGTTAAGGATATATATTTAACCATTTCCGCCGAGATTGAATTCTATGAAGCTCACGGAAGATCCGATCCTGGGAGTGAATACTGTGACCACTCATGGAGTACGATGGGTGGTTTGGCTGGTATGACGTATAATAGCACATTGTCAAGATGTGTGGTTGAATATGCTCCTGGTGGTGATTTGAAATACTGGACGCATAAAGATAGAATATTCTTTAATGGTTACCGTACTTATCACGGTAGTCTTGGCTCGTTTGTAGGATATGCTCATGAAACTGAGTTTGATCAGTGTCTTGTAATGATTCAAGAGAGCGATAGGAAACGTGGACAGCGTGAGTATAATGGCAATTTTGCTCAGTGTGACGAGTGGCAATATCTTGTAGGCAATATACATAATGATTGGGAATTGGACGGAGTTATAGAATCTTGGGTTCAAAACTCAACAGGTGCTTTTACAGGTACATTTGGTGATGACCGTGTGTATATTCCAGATGACGATCATTATGGAACAAGTTATTTGCCTGAAGGGTTTAGAAATGATTATGATTGGATTATGTATACTACTCATAATATTACTGAAAATGGTGATAGCGTTTATTATAAACCTATACAAACATGTTTTGTAAAAGGGAATGAGTATACTATCACAGTGTATGGGTTAAAGAAAAATTATGAAGATATAACTAAATTTACGGTAAGTAAGGGTGGAACTTATGCCGATGCAGGGCTTCCACCAAATCCAACGCGAACTGGTCAGTTTTTTGACCACTATCGAGAAGAATCGACATGGACGCGGATAGAATTAACTGATAAAGTTCCAGGAGACGTTACATTATATGCAATGTATACTCCGGACTGGTATACGGTTAAGGCGTATATTAATGATAATGATGGCGATACAAATAATAAAGCAACAGTTCTTTATAATGTAAATAATGATTGTATATATAATGGAGGTGCTGCATCTCCTTGGTCTTTGAGCCTTTCAGACGGATACATATATACTAGTTGGTATGAATATGGACATGTATTAAATGATGGCTTAATCAATATGGAAAATTATATAATACGTCCCGGATACACACTTAAGGGCTGGTTTAATGGGCCAGACAGTGATGCATATCAATATGATATAGTAAAGTATAAAGTTAGGGACGATATGGACGTATATGCGCAATGGGAACCTATAACATATCAAATAAATATTTCAATTCCAACTGGGTTTGAAGGTGTTATAACAGGGCTTCCTACTAGTTTTAATGTACGAACTTCAATTAAACTTCCTAATCCTGTTCCGGGGTATACCATTGTTTATACGATTAACGGTAATGATTATAGTCCAGGGGCTACTATATCTGCAGGAACTATCCCTCCTGGTAATTTGGAAATTAAGGTAAATATTGAGTTGCTTTCATACAAAATAACACTAGATTTAAGTGAAGCCAAAACGACAAATGATAACACAATTACAGAGGCTTATCGTTCAAATATTAAGGTTGGAAAATCTAGCAAATTTACGATAACTGGTTCAGGGAATAAATATGAAATAGTATATTCTGTTATAGACGGTTTTAGTTTGCCTGAAAATAAACATGTTTGTATAGGGGGATATCAATTTGTAAGTTGGCAGTTGCAATCAGGAGGGGCTTCTACTATTAAATGGACACCAGCTTCAGGGACTTCTAAAACGGCAGTACAAAGCGGAAGTTATGGAAATGCTACGTTAAAAGCAGAACTTGACGAAGTTGAGTCTGTAATTACTTTAAACCTAAATGAAAGTGCTGAAGATAAAATAACACCGAGTATTAAAAATTATTCACCTAACAACTCTACCTATAATTCTTCTACAAAGACAATAACATATAAGCCATCGAGTGGTTTTGATTTCCCTAAATCCTCAGAGATATCAGCTCCTGGATATAAATTTGTTGGGTGGACGTTGCAGGGAACACTTTATCCTAATGGAAATGATAATGTAACAACGCTTAATGGGTCTCCTGTTAAATTCAAGCACAATTTTGCAGGTGTTAATATAGGAAGTTTTGGTAATTTTACAATGTCTGCGAATTGGGAAATTGCTAACTATGAGATAAGATTAAGTTTAACAAATGGTGGGACCTTAGATACTGTCATTAGAAATACAGATATAAATAAAGATGGTAAAAAATATTCGTTGTTGTCTACAGGACCTCTTCCTACATTGGAATTTTCAGATGTTGGTGGAGATGGGAATAGGGAATATTGGATTATTAAATATAATATAAAAAGTGAGTTTAGCTTACCAATAGATGGTGAAGCAAATAGGTATGGATATACATTAACAAATTGGAAATCGCCTGAAACTCTCGATTCCGATGCTGGAAATTGGGGAAGTAACACTAATTTTACTGCTGGGTTAAAAATTGGCACTGAAGGCGCTCGATATTATGGAAATATAACATTAGAAGCAGTTTGGCAAATAAATAAGTATAAAGTGAAATTGGATGCTTCTGGCGGAATGATTCAAGGTGAACCTTATTACGTGTTTTCAGATATTTATTATATTTCTCCAGTAGTATTGCAGTCTGCGTATAATCCAACTCGAGATGGATATGAATTTGTAGGTTGGGCTAGCGAAAACGGAAGGAATTCAACAAATGGGGAAATAAATGAAAATGAGTTTAGTGACGGTGTGTATAGATATGAATATATAAAAGAAAACAATAAGGAAGGTGAAATTGAAGGAGTTCTAAATTGGACTCAAGAAACACATAATTGGGATACGCAAATTTTTAAAGCTATAAGTACTGTATCTAAATTAATGCATGGGGATCTTAATGGCACTGCTACATTTAATGTGTACGCAATATGGTTGCCAGTGTATACTCTTACAATTCAATCGAATATTGGTGATAAAACGAAAGACGCAAACGATATATCGGGAATATATATTGACGGAGAAAAAAATCCTGATACCGATTATATAAATAACAATAAGATAATGACAATAAAAAATCATTATTTCATGACTAATCCAAACCTATTGTACAATCCACTAGCGATAGATGTATTTAATACACCTACAGATAACAGAACTGGATATAATTTTGCGTTATTCAATTATGGTAAATACATTTCTGGTTGGCAGATTAAGGTAAATGGAAAATTTTATTATACGTCAAAACTTAGTGGGGAAGATGTGAGTTGGGGTGATTGGGAAGGACCATTAACTCAGGAAGAACTAAACTCAAAATCACCAAACGATAAAGTAGCTTCTGGAATAGATATGAGACGTCTTCAAGGCAATATTACTGCAACGCCAATATGGGAAACAATAAGATTTGACGTAGTATTTAAAATAAAAGATAGTCAAGGATATAAAAGAGAATATCTAAATATTGATGCAGATGGGGATGAAATAAAAGACAATACTGATCAAATAACAACTAATAGTATTCTATTTGGACAACAATATGTTATCTATCAAGGAGGTCTTCCAACTCTTAATACTGAAACTAAAGCAATACAATCTAAAGATATTTCGGGATACTCAATAATATATTTCCATACATATGATAAAAATGGACGATTGCAAGATAGAGGCTCAATTACGCGTACTAATGGAGATGCTATTTCAATTAATAATATAATCAGCGGAAATGCTGAAATACTAAATAGTACATGGGATTATGTTCTTGGCTATAAACAATATGCAGGAGATAAACCAGAGGGTGCTAGCGATTGGTATATAGAGATTGAAGGCTACTATGCGCCTAATTTGTATAGGTTGCAGATTGATTTGGGATTAGAAGGTAGTGTGGATAATACATTTATTTTGGTAAATAATGACTTTGCTAATGTAGGTACAGTTCCTAGTGAAGAAGTGCTTTCTGCTAAAGTATTACAAGGTGAGGAATATCAGGCTGTAGTAGGATATGGAGCCTATCAGCATAAAGTGTATGTATCGGAAGGTGAATATTACATCTACTTATTGCAAGACCAAATTATAGAAAATGGATATATATATAATAGGTATGACGATGGTAAAAACATAATCAATCCAACGGCAAATGGTAAACCAAAGTGGGAACTACCAACTTTTACAACTGATTATTATGAAATGCAATATTACTATACATTAAATAATAGTAGCAAGATTAACACATACCAATTAAATAGCGATTTGGAGCAGTATTATATAAATTATGCAATGGAAAAACTTGGAAGGATTAATGATGGCACAGGGTTATCTATTAATAATTCCAAAGACTGGAAATATGAATATTGTGATGATACAATAGAAAATATTAAAGATATGAATGGCGTTACGCGTGACTTTGAGTCGTTTAGTCTACATGTATATTGGTATAGGAATATATTAAATGTTGAGTTGGAAAATGTATTGAAAGATTGTGCTGGTGATACTCAGCATGGATATATACTAGTGCGCGAAACTGAACAAGTGTACAAACCTGGCGGAACGGCAACATTATTAGACCATAATAGATATCATGTGGTTATATATGATGGAAGCAAGTATGTGATATATTCATTTGATGGGTTTGGTGCATTGGGCGATACCGATTGGTACTCGATAGATAGAATTTTAAATCATGACGACTGGACTACTGAAGCTGCTGTTGCTCGCGATGCAGGTGGATATGAAATACAGAAATCATATGCTAGTGTAAATGGAAATATTGTATTTAAAACTGAAGTCCCAGTAGGTGATGCGCCAACAATACCTATATATTTTGGCAACCTATTAACTTTTAGAGCAGTAGATCAAAGTTTGGATACTAGTTATGATAACTTAATAGGATATAGGTTTGAAGGATATAGTTACGATATCACAAGCAACGCACCAACTACGCCAACTAACACGCAGGTTGATGCAAATACCATAGACAAAAAGCAAGACGATAATGAAACAGCAATTGGAAATAGGTATGAAGTAGATATAAATTTACAGAATTATGAAGAAGGTAAATCAGCAAAATACTTTGTTGATAGAGATATACTACACATAACATCACAATTTGATAGTATTAAATATATAGCAAAATATCAAGTGGTAGATACCAATGGCGACGTTGTTTCAGATTATGGAACAATAGAGTTAAGATATCCTGGTAGAAATAACCAATATGGTTCAATAGTGCAATACGAAGAATTAATTGTGGGCGATAATACCATAACTGCAACTATGCTAGTATCATTAGGTAGTGAAATTACCAAATGGACGTTAAACGGAAATGAAGCTACATCTAATACCGATGAAGGTAATTACTTTAAACTAGCAAATTATGGTTTGGATACTAACGGACAAATAACATATTTAAAAATATGTGTGGATAGTTTAAGATATATTAAATATGCAGGTCAAACTCGCTTTTCGGCTAGTGCAACACAAGAATTTGGGACAGTGAATGCAGTATGTCAATATATTGGGTTTGATATTGAGGTTAAGTTGCATGATGTAAGTGGAGCAAAAGAAGATAGCATTGATACTATCGATGGCGCAAACGATTATTCGGTATTTACAATAACGGGAGATGTGAATAACTATAAAGTACGCTTAAAAAATGGCGAACCTAATGCATACATATTAACCATGAACACTACAGCCGGTGATGGCAAGTCATACTATACATATGATGGTACTAAATATGTGGTATCTAGAATATATTTGGGTAATAATAGCAAGCACTCAACAACTGAATTGGTTAAATATTTACCAACATACAGCGATGCTATACCTTTAAATTTAGTGCGTAATTATACATTAGGTTATCAAAGTTTGCAATACTCGGTAAACTATGTAGATAATTATGAGGTTGTATTCGCTAATCGTAAATTAGTAATAGTGGTTGATTTGGCTCCGGTACAAACATTAACGTTAAATGTAAGTAACAATCCTGTCGACATTTATAAAGAAAATAGGGCAATAGATTTAAATGGACAAACAATAGCAACTGCTACGGAAGGTAATGCATTGCAATTGCAAGAAAATCCATTAAAATATGAAAGTGGAGCATACATATACGAAAGTTATTATAGCGAAGAATTAAAACTTAAGTTTACAGGAAATAGTAATTATTATAGTTCGGCTAAATTAACTGGAACGGCAAGCGATTTAAATATTGCAACAAACAATGAGATTACATATCGAGTTGATGGAGTGCGAACAATAACGATAGAGTTACAGCCAAGAGTATATACATTGACTGTACTAGCTCGATATAAGGATGATGGTGAATTGATGAACTGGGTAGATGTGCTTAATCCGTCAGACGAACAAATAATATCGAGTTTAAGCGTAACATGGGCAAATGGAAATCTTTTGACTAATACAGACTTTTATTATGGTGATAAACTATTGCTGACATATGTGTTGAGTACTCCAGATGCATATATAGTAGATGTATCAAAGAATGGAGGAATTTTCTATCCAAATGTGCAAGGATATGAGTTTGAAATACAGTCGAATACTGAGATAATAGTTACAGTATATCCAGTGTCTGAGAAGATAAACTTGGCTACAAATCTTCGTAGCAATAAGATAGGTAATATATGGTACGCAATAGATGCAAATGTGTTGGATGATAATATAGATTTAAATAGTTTAACAGCATTAGATCTAACTAAACGAAACGAAGTTGGATTAGTAGATGGAAATAAACTCGTGGTATATATGACAGAAACGGCAGGTTATGAGTTTGCAAATACCTATACATATAATTCTAATGGAAATTCAACAGAAATCACTTACTATGAAAAGACATCTGCCGATGGACAAAATTTGAAGGTAATTGAATTAATTTCTAACTTTGAACTAACTCAAAATGGACTTTATACACTAAACTTTAATCCAGTAGAAATACAGGTGGTATTTGAGTATTATGATTTAACATTAAATTCATTAATAACAGATATGAGTACTGAGCAAGAGTGTAAGATAGATTATGTTAAGCCAGTAGATGCGATAGGTGATATGTTGCAAGAGGGAAGTGTAGTAACATTAATTAGAGGCACAGAACGAAATATCTATGACTTTGAGAAATATACATATAAAGGATTAGATATATCTGAAAGCTTTACGTTAACTCAGGAAATGGTAGATGAAATGGATGAAGGAAGGACATACGGCGACGAAATGGTACTAACAATCCGAGCAAACTACATACATCAATATAAGGTTGAGTGGGATGCAATAGATGTGGTGTTAAAAGTATTAAGAGGAGAAGATTTAATAAATAACGGAGAATACTATCGAGCCGAAACTGAAATATTTGTAGAAGTACAGACCTTAGATACTGACCATTACAAATTAACCTCAAATATTAATGATGAAGACGTAACTGAAAGCACAACAGGTATATCAAATGTATCTAAAACAACATATGACAATATGTCGCAATATAGTCTAACAATACAACTAACCGAAGATTTGGATATGGAATTTAAGTCGGAAGCGGAAGAATATGTGGCGGAAGTTGTGGAAGAAATAGACGGAGTAGCAGGCGCAGGCAAGCTAATAACAGGAAGTTTAAACACTCACAACATAACATACGCAGTAGAACACAGCGAGCATAAATATGGAACTACTGTAACAATAGAAATATCTTTGGCTAAACCAACAGGAAGTAATGGTCAATGCTACGTATTGACTGGAGCAACGTTTGAGGGAACAGCATTAACTATCACTCGAACGGAAAGTGCTGAAAATAATATATATGTGATAACATATACAATAACTGGAGATATAGAAAACACCCCAGAGCTAAGATTAATATATGTACCTTGGAAACAGGTAAGCATGGTTAAGGGGTAATGCATATGAAATACAATACAATAATATTAGGAGGTGGAGTTGCGGGGCTAACTGCAGGAATGTATTTAGCCCGCGCTAATTTGCCTTGTTTAATACTTGAGGGTTATAACTGGGGCGGACAAACTGCTTTACTTAATAATGTAAGTAATTATCCTGCCATTAAAGAAACTTCAGGTTTTGAAATTGCCGATGTTTTGTATCAACAAGTCAAAGAACTTGATGCAGAAATGAAAAAAGAACTAGTTATAAAAGTAAATCAAAAAGATAACTTATATGAAGTTACTACAAATAAACACAAGTACTACGCTAATAATATAATAATTGCTACTGGTGCTAAAACTACTCAACTTGGCCTTGCTGATGAAAAGAAATTTATTGGCAAAGGGGTTAGTTATTGTGCTACATGTGATGGAAATTTCTTTAAACGCAGACTTGTTGCAGTGTATGGCTCGGGCAAAACTGCTATTGAAGATGTTAAATATCTAAGTAATTTGTGTGAAAAGGTGTATTGGATACTTCCTAATTCAAAATTAGATAACGACATAGTTAAA
>JBKSMT010000017.1:0-1805 GCA_046881945.1 Clostridia bacterium | reverse complement strand
ACACTAAGCACTTTAATAATTTGATCCACTATTGATATAACCCTTGAATTTAAATCCACAAATTTCAAAACAAAGGCAAATAATAACACTAATAAAATTGATACCACCACACCCACTAAACTTGCTTTTAAAATACCTATAATGGTTGATAGGCTAATTTTTTTTAATTTATCTTTCATAAAACAACTCCTTCATAGTTCTTATCATATAATATAACTATGAAAAAAAGGACTGATATATTAGTCCTTTTAGTTAAATTTTATTAAAAATTTTAAATTTTTTTGTAGATTTATTATTCTACATCCTTAGCGTCCACTTCATCAGCATCAACATCGTCATCATCTGCTTCAGTTGTAGCATATTTAGGCTTTTCATTATCAAATACATAATACACTGCATTAGCGTGAACTTTAACAAAACCAAAGTTCTTAGCAGTACCTGACTTGACAACAAAATACTTGTGTTCGCCTTCAGTCACAATTTCAGCAATTTCGCCAACAACACCAGTATCGGTCATAACCTTATCGCCAACTTTAATATTGTCACGAACACTTTGAAGTTGAGTGTTAAACTTACGACGTTTCATATAGCCTAAAACCATTAAAACTACTAAGAATAACAAAATTGCTAGCATTAAAATTGTGCTAAAATCAATTGCTAAAAGATTTACGAAGTTCATATTATCCCCCATACATAAATGGTATCACAAAGTATTTTTAAAGTCAAACATATTTACTAAATAAAATTTTTTTTTACACATTTTTGACAAAATTTTATAAATTTGATTATTTTTATACAATTTTTATAGATTTTGAAGATGATTTATTAATTAAAATTCGCCATATTTGTTGTAAAAGTCTTGTTTGAATTCCAAAAATCTATCTTCATTAATTGCTTTACGTATATTTTCCATTAATTTTAAACTAAACCTTAAATTGTGTAACGACAATAATCGCCCACCTAAAATTTCACCTGTCTTTACAAGGTGATGTAAATATGCTTTGGTATGGTGTGTACAACAATAACAATCACATTCACTATCAAGTGGAGTAAAATCCTCCTTATACTTAGCATTTTTCAATACTACTTTACCATGACTGGTCATAGCGGTACCATTACGTGCAATACGCGTTTGCAGTACGCAGTCAAACATATCAATTCCTCTTTGCACGCCTTCAACCAAGCAATCAGGGCTACCTACACCCATCAAATAATGTGGCATATCTTCAGGTAAATGAGGTTTTAAGACATCTAGTATTTCATACATTTCCTGCTTAGGCTCACCAACGCTAAGTCCACCAATAGCAATACCACATTTAGCGTATTTTTTAGTTTCTTCCAAACTTTTTAAACGCAAGTCCTTAAAAAACGCACCTTGTACGATAGGAAATAACATTTGATTTTCATTTTTTTGTACCTTCGAGCAACGATCCAACCAATTAAGCGTGCGGTACATATTTTCCTCAGCCTTTTTGTAGCTAATACCATACTCACTACATACATCAAAAGCCATAATAATATCAGCACCTAAGGCATTTTCAATTTCAATCGCTTTTTCAGGACTTATAAATAACTTCTCTCCACTTAAGTGATTACGAAATTCAACACCCTCATCAGTAATTTTACGCAACTTTGACAGTGAGAATACTTGAAAACCACCACTATCAGTAAGCATTGGACGATTAAAGTTCATAAACTTATGTAAGCCTCCTGCCTTTGACACCAACTCATGCCCTGGTCTGATAAATAAATGATAGGTATTAGCAAGTATTATTTGTGCTTCAATATCATACAAATCCTGACTG
>JBKSMT010000016.1:0-10568 GCA_046881945.1 Clostridia bacterium | reverse complement strand
AATTATTATTACCTATTTTATAGGCATTTTAAATATTTTCATTTTTATATAAAAATAAAACCCTTAAAATTTTTAAGAGTTTTATTTTACTAATATTTAATTATTTCCAACCACAATAATTAATATTTAAATTTTATTATTCTTTTGGCTCTATATCTATAGGAGCTGGTATTACCATTGCCTCAAACTCAGCTTCACCCATAGGCATTATTTCAACCATATATCCATCTACAACATAGTTTGTAGGAGGAATATTGCCTTGATTTTCGTCGGTATAACTTTCACTAGGATTATAGTTATAGAAATAACCACCCTTTACATAAATAAATGTTGTATCCTTTTGTCCATTTTTAACATTTAATGTCCAAACAGGAGTTTTACATTCAAATCTACCACCATTGATTGTAATCTTACCAGAATTACTTGCATAAATTAAATCATATTGATGATAAGAACCTTGAGCATAACGATTTGTAAAGAAACCATCATTAATAATCACTTCGCCACCGTCAGCCCAAATAGCCATTTTATATTCACTTTCACATTCAGCATCAATAGTTCCACAACCTTCCAATGTTAATTTACCACCAGCCTTAACGTGGAAAACTCCATCACCGATAGTATCATTTCTCATTGTGATATAACCATTGTTTGTAATTTTAACTTCGCGTTCAATTACAACAGCAGTTTCGAAATCCACACCATTATTAATAACAATTTCTTTTATATTATTGTTAGATACTGCATATAGCACGCCGTTATAAGAATTTGATGAAACAATTTCGTTATCTTCTTCCCAAACTAAGTTATCTTTAGTATCTTCAGTACAACAATCTCTAATTGAAAGATAAATGTCTGCAGTAGGCATAGCATAGTATATTGGCATATCTTGAGGTATTCCACCAGACATTTCGCCACCTTCACCTTCAGACACCATTTCAGGTTGATTCATTATCATTTCATATATAGCTGAAAGCACTCCGTTAAATTCAACTTCATTTTTCAAACTAATTGTAGGTTGAGTTTCAGCAGTCATTATTAATTGAATCATTTCGTCTGCATCATTAACTTCAATTGGCAATGAGCAGTAGATAGTATACATGTCGCTTACTGCATAACCCTCTTGAGATTTAACCACATATTGATTTAACATAGAAATCATTTGAGATTCTTCAACAGATAATGAAGTTTCGCCCATCATCTCGAAGATGTCAGCTAAATCAATATTATTACGTAGCACGATAAATGGAGCAGTAGGTGCTGCATTCATGCCTTCCATCAACGCCGCCACTTCATATGAATTGCTTATTTCAACATGGAATTGAACATTGTATTCAAATTCGGTAGGATTTGCAATAAAGTTAGCAAATTGTTGAGTCATAAAACCATAAGCCATAAAATCGTCGCAAGATAATACGATTGTTTCGTTAATATCTTGAGTTAATACAATGCTTGGTCTAAAGTTTGACATATCCATAACTTTAATATTGCGACCATTGTGAACTTCTTTTGCCACATTTAGCAAATCATTTGCTGAATCCACTGCAAAAGTTAAGTGAACATTGTTATTAGCAATAACAGTTTCAGGAATCTTTTCCTCTAAATCAGTATTGATAACCAAGTTAGCGCCCAAATTCTCACCATCATTACCTATAGCATAAATAGCAGGAATTGAAGCCTTTTGAGATTTAATTTCAACATCAGTAAGTGTTAAGTTAGTTGCATAGTTTGCATAAATACCAGTTCCATCATTACCCACAACAAGCGTTGCTAGTGTAACTGCATTACCACTTCCCCACGCCCTGTTGTCATATGAAGTTCCTAATCCTTTAACAGTTAAGTCCTTTCCAGTATTAATCAACTTACAATTTTCAATCACAACATTACCACCACGCACGATAACTGCTTGGCGATTACCAGTAATCTTACTATCTTTAATAGTTGCAACACATGGAATATTGATAAAGATTGGAGTAGTATCATACCACATTGCACCTTTATCTTCATAACCGGTTGTATCAAATTCACAATCGTCTATTTCAATATTAACACCAAAATTTTGTTCAGTTAAAGCATTTGTACCAACGCAATATACTGCACCTGTTAAGTGAGAATCTACAACTTTTACACTTGTAGCATTTTCAATAACCATTACATTTGTACCAGCCGATACATACTCAACTCTATCCAAAATTAATGACGCACCGCCTTGAACCTTCAATGATGATGTTGTACAAGACGCTGCTTCGAACTCCATTTCACCATCTTTAAATTCAACTTCAATTTTATTGTCGATTACAACTTGTGTTCCATCACTATATGTAAGTTTATGATTATTTAAATCAATACTTAAGTTATGTCCAATTGTTAAAGCACTTGTTAAATCAATATCGTTTTCAAGTTGGATATTTTCAGCACCCAATTCAATCAACTCAAGCAACTCAGCGCCAGTTGTTGCACCATAATAGTAGTTAGGCATTAAACGACTAACTGATTGTGTATTAACTTTTGTACCCGCTTGGTCATTTAATGTAAATTCAAAGTGTGATGAAATACCCCAAGCATCATCAACAACTTCTCTTACCGAAGTAACATAATAACCTTGGTCACCTTGCTCACCATCAGCACCTTTCAATGAAGCCAACCACTCAGCAACATTTCCTTTAAAATCCTCGTGTTCAACAGCTAACTCAAAAGCGCTCTTACCATTTACAGCTTCAGCCTTAACGTCAGACTTTGTTCCATTAATTACCCAATACCCATCTTCAATTTCAACAGTTGGAGCAACGGCGTCTTCACCTTTAGCTTTAGTGGTTGTAGGAACCCCGTTGATTACCCAGAATCCTTCAGCATTAATTTCAACTGTTGGTGTTGCTGCATCTTGACCAACTGCCTTTTTATCGGTAACAGTTCCATTAATTACCCAGAATCCTTCAGCATTAATTTCTACCGTAGGTGCTACAGCGTCTTCACCTCTTGCTTTTACATTAGTTTTGATGTTGTTAACAACCCAAAAACCATCATCGCTTATAGATGGAGTAATACCATTAGCCCCTTGAGGTCCTTTGATATTAGAGATTACCTCCCAACCCTCCTTAGTTAGTTGCCAGATATCGCCATCGTCAGTTTCGATGTAGAAATCGCCAACTTTACCTGGTTGGTCAGTTGGATTTGGATTTTCGGCACCATAATAGAAATTTGTATTAGGTGGACCACTAATCACGCCCTCATCACAACCAGAAAGCAAACCACCCGCAAGTACTGACGCACCTAAAGTGGCTAAAAGTGCACCTTTACGCAAAACTGCAAAAGGAACATTTTTCTTGTTTTTAGCATCTTTTGCCATAAAAATTCCTCCTTGAAAATATATATGTTTTAAACATATTCGTTATTCATATTATATCTCTTTATAATTTATAAGTCAAATAATTTTACCAATATTACACTTAAAAAATAATATAAAGTTCATGATTTTAAGATTTACCTAAAATACAACATATTTTGACAAATTTCACAATCCTAATTTTATTTTCAATACCAAGTATGATGCAATACTGGATTTTCATCATCTTGTTGTTTACACATTTCCAACCTATTTAATTTAAACCAATCAGTATCCTTTAAAAGTGTTGTATTATTACTACAATACACACCCATTTCCACATCTTGCTTTTTAGCCATAATTACAATATTTCCATTAAGAGAGGTGAATTTATCGTTATCATAATCAATACATAACGTAGTTACATATACCTGAGTTGTAAATTGTGAAACATTATTTATAAATTGCTTGGTAGGGAATTGATTTGCAACTGTATCCGTATATTCATTACTGCCCGCACAACAACATACGCACACAATTTTAGGCTTTATAATATTTAAAAAGTCCATACCTGAAGATGTTTTACTTCCATGATGGCCCGCCTTATACAATTCAACACAAAATCCAGGTTCGTAAAATACAGGATTGCGTGATTGTTCAATTAAATACTCCTCACCCTCATGTTCTAAGTCACCAGTAAATATAAAATGTTTATTGCCTTGATTTAACATAGTACATACCGAATAATCATTTTCGTGCCCTTCATTATAATAATAATGATTGTCTAGTACTTGTAAAGTAATATCATTTTGACCATCCAAAACAATTTCGCCATTTACATAACTATCCACTACTTGACTGGCAAGTAAATGTGTTGGTTTTTGACCAGCCTTTGAACCTTTAGTTAGTGTTGTGTTAAGTTCGGCGGTTAATTCACGATTAAAGTTCGCGTACAATGTAGATGTTGAAGTTGTAGTAGTGCCGTAAGAAATTATGCCTAATTTTGACACATTTTCACCGCCAATAGCAGTAGCATCTAAGTAGGTATTAGGTGTTTTTTGGTTTGTTGTCGCAAAAGTAACAATAGTTTCACATTCATATAAATCAAATATGCTTTCAACTTTAGTTGTGGTAGCAAATCCAGCATAATGGTCTTGATGTGCATGTGTTATAATTACATATTCCAACACCCCATCAGTAACATATTGATTTAAGTAGTTACTTACAGTCGCAACACTATTTGATTTGGAACCACAGTCAATTAAAATATCTATATTTGTGCCAACTTTTATATATGTGCAATCGCCAGTATACTTATTACCCAATTCTAAAAAATGCACACTTACTGCTCCAGCTTCGGCTTGTTGGACCCCTTGAGCCACCGCAACTGTACTTTGATTATCCGACAACGAATAAAACACACTATCGGTTTTAACCAATTCCTCATTATGAGGTAATGTTATATATGTTAGACCACCAAGTCCTGCGACTGCACCTATACAGAACATTATTATTGACAAAAATACAATCATTGTTTTATTTTTCATTTTTACCTCCTTAATCTACCATATTATCAGGTGTGGCTTCAACAAATGTTATTAGTCTTATACGCTGAATTGTAAATATCTTACCATACTTAATATCATCCACCGTATAAATAATGTAATATGTGCCAACCTCATCAGCGTAGTATCCACCATCTTCAGTCTTTTTTAAATCTGTTTCAATTTTAACATCCTTACTAATATCTCTTCCAAATGAAATAACCTTTACACCTTCGTCGTAATAACAATTTTCTCTTGCCAACACATCATCTTCGCCTTTAAGTGTTAATGTAATTTCATCATTACCAATTATTGTAAAACAATCATTACGCGCTAATATAAAACACACGCCTGCACCTATGCTAGCGCCGATAATAGTTACAAGTAAAATAATTAATATTGCTTTAATCCCTAATTTTTTAATTTTCCGTGTTGTGTTTTTAGTAGATCGTGATGCCTTTCCATTTCTATCTACTGGTGCATCCCATCCCCAATTTATCTTTGCTTTAGTCTGAACTTTTTTAGCATCTTTTGCCATAAATACCTCCTTACTTACATTTTAACATAAATAATATTGTTTTTACTAGCAAATATTCAAATTTTATTTTAGCATTTGTAAAATACAACTATCAGAAATTTCGACAAAAAGTTTAAAATTTTGTATTTGATATTAGTTGTTATTTTTGATAAATTATGATATAATATTTCAATTATTAAAGGAGAATATAATGAATAAAATATTAATCACCGCTGAAGGAACTTGCGACCTAACACCTGAACTTTCTAAAAAATATAACATTGATGTTGTTGGAATGAACCTAAATGTTGATGGAGTAGAATATAATACTAAAAGTAATCCAATTTCTGGAGAAGATTTTTATAAAGCCATGAAGGCAGACAAAAAAGTTAGCACTAGCCTTGTTAATGAATATGTTGCAAAAGAGTTTTTAGAAACTCATTTAAAAAATGGTTACGATATTGTACATATAGGGTTTAGCCGTAATTTAAGCGGAACGTTTAATAACTTTATTAGCGCAAGCAATCAATTAAAGGAAATTTATGGCGACCGCATACGCATTGTTGATAGTTTAACAGCATGCATCGGTCAAGGTTTGACAGCTATACTTACAAGTCAATATAACGATGGCACTAAAACCTTAGATGAAGTTGCCGATTATGCAAAAGAAATCAGTACACATATTTCTCATGTATTTATAGTTGATAGCTTAAAATATTTAGCACGCACAGGACGTATTAGTAAACTAACTGCAAGTATTGGAACCCTATTACAAATTAAACCTGTTTTGCACGCTGACGACGAAGGAAAGCTTACTAATATCCAAAAAGTTATTAGCCGTAAAAAATCAATTCAAGTATTAGCACAAAAAGCTATTGATACTAAAAACAATTTGTCTGATATGATGTTTATCGCTCATGCAAATTGCCCAGATGACGCTAACACATTATGTTCAATTATCGAAAGCGGTCTTAATATTAAACCAACAATTGTTGACATGGGAGTAATTATTGGTAGCCATGCAGGTCCTGGCACTTTAGCAGTATTTTATACTTCAGACAAACGCGCATAATTTAATTAAATAAAAAATAAAATGAAAATTATTTTCATTTTATTTTTTTATTTTTAATATTTTTTAATTTATTATTTTTTAAATCAATATTTAAATCATGCTTATTTATAGTATTTTATCAATAATATTTTATTTATTTAATTTATTTATTTTTGCAAATTATTTTTAAATAGATTGCATTTTATTTTTGACTCTTGCGCAATTTGTAATGCTTGAGCATTTTCACCAACTCCCATAAGTCTTGCAATTTCAAAATACAATTCCCTATCTCTAATAAGAGTGAGTTTAGTGTGCGTAGTTTCATCACTATATTTTTCAACGCGGAAATTAGTATCAGCCATACTTGCAAGTTGGGGTAAATGAGAAATAGTTATTACTTGTTTTGCCCTTGATAATTTAGCTAAACATTCAGCAACAACCGTTGCCATTTTACCACTTAACCCCGTATCAATTTCATCAAAAATCAAAGTTCCAATTTTATCTAAATCAGCAACTACAATTTTATATGCCAACATAAATCGACTAAGTTCGCCACCTGAGGCAACTTTTGCCAAAGGCTTACAATCAAAACCAATATTTGCCGAAAACATAAATTCAACCCAATCTTGACCTTTACGCGTATACTGTTCGTTACGCTTGGTAATATTTATTTTTACCTCTGCATTAGGCATCCCTAATAACGAAATCTCATGTTGAATTTTACTTGCAAACAAAACCGAATTTTTAGTTCTAATATCTGTTATTTGGTTTTGGATATTTAAAATGCGATTTAATAATTCTTCTTGTTTTTTCAACAATTCCTTATGCAAACTTTCACTACTAATTAACTTGTTAAGTTTGTCGCTAATATCATCATAATACTTAATTAAATGCTCATAATCCCCGCCATATTTTCTAAATAAATCTTTAATAAAATCGGCACGTTCATCTAATTGTGCTAATCTATCAGCATCAAAACTTCCGCTATTTAAATATTCGCTTATTGTTTTGGCAATATCATCAAGTTCAACGGCAACACTTTCAAGTCTATCACCCAATTGAATATATTTATCACCAAATTCTTTTAAGTGTGAAATTTGCTTACTTGCATCTTGAACTAAATCAATCGCAGGAGTAATGTATCCGCTTTCAGCCAAATTTTTATAACTTTGTTGAAGGCTTTCGGCAATTTTTTCGTAAGATTTCATTTCCCTAATTTCTTGCAAAATCTGTTCATATTCACCGTCTTTAATATCCGCATTATCAATTTCGTTTATTTGATATGTATACAAATCAATTAAATTTTGTTTTTGTTCAAGATTTCCACCCAAAGTATACAAATCGCCATTAACTCGTTGAAGTTCGTCAATCAAATTATTTAAATTATCCAAATATGGCTCAACTTCACCTTTTGAAAACAAATCCAAAATATCTAATTGATATTCATTATCCATAAGCGATTGATGTTCGTGTTGACCATGTATATCAATCAACCTACTACTAACCTTCTTTAAAATAGTAGTATTTACACTTTCGCCATTGATTTTACATACTGTTTTTCCATTAATAAAATATTCTCTTGTTATAATTAATTCATCGTCAATTTCAATGCCAGTAAGTTCTTTAATAAAACCCTTTACAGCCCCGTCCAAGTAGTCAAAAAAGGCATCGACACGCATAGCGTCGGTACCTTCGCGAAGCAATGTTTTATCAAGGCGGTCGCCAAACACAAAGCCCATAGCATTAAGCATAATGCTTTTACCTGAGCCAGTTTCTCCACTAATAACATTTAGTTTGTCATCAAATGTTATATCCAAACTATCAATTAATGCTACATTTTTAATTTTTAAATTAACTAACATAATTTTTATCCTCTACGTTTTAAACTGCGTGCGCTTGTGTTTTTGTTTTGGATACACTTTCCAAATAAACCCCTTTACTAAATCCTCCTAAATTTTCTCGCATTATTTTACGAGTTTGTTCCACCTTGGCAAATTCTAACCCATGAGCCTCTACTAATTCATAAAGCGATGTTATTATATCATTTAACTGATCCTTAATCGCTTCAGTTTCCATGAGTATAAACTCATAAAATTTTTGCATTAAGTCGATGCGAACATCCGCCAACTTTGTTTTAGATGGCGATATACCCTTATACCAAAGTAGCGCTTGTTGTTTTTTATCCGCAAACGGATTTTTAAATTTAGCTTTAGTTTTTTCCATTAATGTAATTATAACTTCCACCATATCAGCATAATAAACTTGTAGTTTTTTTGCTTGTTTTTCAGTCAAAGTTTGCTTATACCTCGACAAAAACAACGAACACAATTTTGCTTTGAGTTCTTTGCCCTTTACAATTTTTCCATCAATATTAGAATAACCTTGATTTTTGTATAAATTGACGGACTTATTTCGACTTAATTCATTAATTTTCATTATATCATTTTCTCTCTTATCAATTTTTCAACTTCGTCAGCCAACTCAGGATTTGCTTTTAAATAAGCAATTACATTATCACGACCTTGACCAATTTTGTTGCCATTATAACTAAACCATGATCCACTTTTTTCAATAATATTGAATTCAATAGCCATATCTAACAAACAGCCGAATAATGAAATTCCTTCACCATACATAATATCAAATTCTGCTTGCTTAAATGGTGGAGCAACCTTATTTTTAACCACTTTTACACGTGTACGGCTACCAACCATATCTTGACCACTCTTAAGCGTTTCAACCTTTCTTACATCAAGACGAACGCTTGAGTAGAACTTTAATGCTTTTCCGCCAGGAGTTGTTTCAGGCGAACCAAACATTACACCAACTTTTTCACGTAACTGGTTAATAAATATAACTAAAGTGTTACTCTTTGAAATTCCAGCAGTTAATTTTCTTAACGCTTGACTCATAAGGCGGGCTTGAAGTCCTATAAAACTATCGCCCATTTCGCCGTCAATTTCAGCTTTTGGTGTAAGCGCAGCAACTGAGTCCACAACTACAATATCAACACCACCACTACGAACTAATTGTTCAGTAATTTCAAGAGCCTGTTCTCCAGTGTCTGGTTGTGACACATATAAATTATTAATATCAACACCTAACTTACTTGCATAACTAGGATCAAGTGCATGCTCCGCATCAATAAAGGCCGCTACTCCACCTAATTTTTGAGCTTCAGCAACAACGTGCAATGCAACAGTTGTTTTACCAGATGATTCAGGTCCATAAATTTCAATAATACGTCCTCTTGGAAGACCTCCAACGCCTAACGCATAGTCAAGTGTTAAACATCCTGTCGATATAACGTCAATATCTTTGCGGGCATCATCATCCATTTTAATAATTGAACCTTTACCAAATTGTTTTTCGATTTGAAGAATAACTTGGCTTAGGACTTTTTGTTTTTCTTCTCTATCCATAATCTATTCCCTTTTATTTTTAAGTCAAAACATCACGTTATTTGCTAGAAATAACTTGTTTGTTCTTTACTATATAGTTTACCCCAGAAATTACAGTTAATGCAGTAGATAATCCAATTAATACATAACATATTACTTGGAAGGTTAATAATCCTGCTCCGCCAACTGAAGTGCATTGTTCAAAAAATGCAAGTAAAATACATAATGGCATAGTCCAGCATTGAACCATGGTTTTAGCCTTACCAAAAATATCGGCAGCCATAACAATACCCTTAGTTGAAGCAATTAATCTAAATGCATCAATAATAAGTTCGCGACTTATAATAATAGTTACAACAATCAAACCCCATGGTGCAGGGATTGTACCATCAATCGCAATCATAAACAATACGCTTGCTACAAGCAGTTTATCGGCTATTGGGTCCAAAAATTTACCTAAATCAGTTACCATGTTATATTTACGTGCAATATGTCCGTCCAAAAAGTCGGTTGCAGCCGCAATAACAAATAATCCAATAGCAATAAGTTTTCCGTAAGGAATTGCATCAACCATGTAAAATACCATAACTAAAGGTATCATAATTACACGTGCAATAGTTAATTTATTAGGTAGATTCATATAATCTCCTCCTTTTAATACTTATATCATACCAAACAATTAAAAATTTTCCAAACAAATTTGAATACTTTACTTTACAATTTTAAAATTTTT
>JBKSMT010000015.1:0-3138 GCA_046881945.1 Clostridia bacterium | reverse complement strand
TTAAAATGTTAACATATTCATCTGTTATTATATCGTGCAGATATAATTTATCGTAAGAATGTAATTTATCAATATCGAATGTTAAAGTATACATTTCATGCTCTGAAACACCGTTAAATCCTATAAGTTGATTGATTAGAGTAGTATTTGTATTAATTGATGTATTAATGCTGTCATTAATTGCAAATATTTGTGGGCCATTATTATCAAATATTTTTATAGCATCATATCCATTGTCAAAATTAGGTGTGCAATCTTCATGTTCTATAAGGTACAATCTATCGTTGGATTTAGTGCTTTGAACATTGATTTTAAGTACATTAAATTTGTTATCATGACGAATGATACGTTTTTGATTACTGGAAGAAGCTGGATTATATACATTTTTCTCATAGTCAACAATAAATTGTCCTCCACCAGGGTGTGAAGCAAGGAAGAACGCTTGTGAAGATGCAATGGTGTGAGGGTATTCTGAACCAAGTGTTGAAACCACATTAACAGGTATTGCGATTGTTTGTCCAGGAGTAAATCCTATGACATTATTTTGCGCTTTCCATTCTGCATAAGAACCTGTGTTATATATGAATATGGTGGCTTCTGCATTAACGAAATTATCCGTACTCAAAGACTCTATATCAATAGGTGCAGAATAACTATTGGTAATTAAGTTATTACCTAAGTCGTCCGTGCTAGCTGCACTTTTTGTATAGGTTAAATTATATGTATGATTTTCGTTTAATAAATTTCCACTGTATGTATAAGTACGTTCGTGTTCTTGAGCAATACAATATCCATTCCAAGCGTATAGAGAAGATTGTTTATTAAGTTTTTCACTCCAACAACTAACTGCATTTTGTGTCTCATCCCATTTGTACATCCAATTAGTTACACCATCTGGATTTAAAACTGAATAATTTAGGGATTCGGTAATAATACCTATATATTGCCATGCTGGGTTCAAAAAATTTCCTGCTATATCATTCTTCAAGCCTTCTGAGAATGCTTTAGAATACAATTGAATAGTAGCATTTACCTTATCTGTATTTCTGTATAAAAATGAACCAGTGTTCAACTCATTTGATTCGATAATAATATTCGTATTACTGCCTCTATCAATTGTGTTTATTTTGAGAACGGCTTGTGGTTTAATAGTAATAGATATATTATCATTTAGTACGACATCTTTTACCTTAGCGGCTATATTATTAGGTACAGTAACATTTGCTGCGATCATAACATCTTCATCTTCAAAAGGTAATCCAAAAGTCCAGTTGTCATTATCTGTCCACTGACCTTCTGCGAAAAAGGTATTATAACGCATAACATTAGCCATGATAGTGACTGTTCTAGAACGTATGCCATCACTAACTGTAATATGTGCAATCGCTTCGCCTTCTCTAGATGGTGTAAAGCGAACATTAAAGTCATACGATCTATTATCTAATTGACAAAAAGTTCCTGTTTTCGTAGTGGCTTTATTGCAAATGACATTCTTACTTGGCTTGAAATCATTATTATCGGAAGCAGCCTTTAATTCATTGTCAACTAAGAAAGATTTGAATTTTATAGGCACATCAATATTATCATTGATTCTAACATCACCCAAATGAATGGTTTCGTTTTCCATTAAAATGTGACGAGCGACTTTAGAATAAACATCACCAACATATATTTTTTGCCCTCCAAATGGGTCTCTACTACCGGTGAAAACAACCTGATCCAATGTCTGACTGATAGAATAAACTTCTGTTTGTAGCTTGTTGTTTGTATCATAAGTAGTATATCCATAATTTGTGCCAGTTAATTTATATTTTATACCAGTTGCATCATCTTCAACATAATGAGTGACATTACCAGCCTCACTTACCCATGCACGATACTTTAAATTTTCTTGTGGATAATAAAATGGCCATTGTTTCCCTAATAATACTCCAAGTAAATCATTAGCAATATTTACATTAATATAATGCCACTCACCTTTGTATATATAAATTCCATTCGCGATCTCGGCTGATGAATTATATGTAGTTGGGGTTTCTACAATAGCATTTACCCATCCAGCATGTTGACCATCTTTTGTGTATTCTGAAACATTATAAGTTTTAGTGTTGCCATTTAGTGTATACTTAAAATCTGCGCCGACATATACAATAAATCTAGTGGCGTCATCAACATCATTTATGGTTAATGAAGTAGTATTTATATTTTCAATATTTTCTATTATACGATATGCAGTTGGGCGTTCGCAACGTACATCATAATAATCGTGATAATAAATATGTACTCTATAACGGACAAATTCATGATTTGCTAGTATGTCCACTTTATTCCAATTAATGGTAAAACTATTTTGACTTACATTGCTAAACCATATACTAGAAGTTTTAGGATATGAGTGTGTTGTAATATTAACAGCATTTGAGTGATTAGATTCAGAAGAACTATAAACTGATGTAACAGAATATTTATGATTAGACCCCATAATTAAACCTGTAATAGTAGCACTGGTACCAGTTGCGGATTTAATAAGAGTATTATTATCATAGATATTATATGAGGTTGCGCCATCAACTTTATTCCAAGACAATGATACATAATCATATGCATTAGCAGTACAAGTTAAATTTGAAGGAGGGTTAAGTGAACTAGAAAGGGTGTTAATAGGGATATCGATAGTACTTCCAATGACTGCCCCACTATTAACAATTCTAACCTTGTAGCCTGTTAATGAAAATATACTTTGAGGATTAAATGTGACAGTAATTGAATAATTGTTTTCACCGACTTTTTCACACTCATTAGCTGAAATACTAGTTCTGTTTAATGACAGTCCTGGAACATTAACTTGGTTGTTATTATTGTCAATTACGTATGCTTGAATACCACTACCTCCAGAAAGGAAAGAATAAAAATCTATTGTTTGCGTTTGTGTGGTTCCAACTGGCACATTCACAAATGAAATAGAACTAGTATTCATCTTGGTATGTGGAGCCATTCTTATGTAAACATTTCTAATATATCGTGCTGCAGAACCTGCAACACGGCGAAAAGCTATACCAGTTGCATTAGTACTTAAGTCATCCCTAGTTACCCCGTTATACCACTTGTCATTATCACTGACTGTATAGGTATAAAATG
>JBKSMT010000014.1:0-12318 GCA_046881945.1 Clostridia bacterium | reverse complement strand
TAGTTGTGCCGAAGTTTGACCTATATATATGTTTTGCTCAATCAGTTTTAATGTGTCAGCCAAGATTTTCCCTGCCTGACGCATTAAATCTAACTCGCTTTTTGTTTTAATTGTTATATTCATTTTACAACCTTGAAAGTATTTCTACTGCTTGTTGCATTGTATATTGAGGTGTGTGCCCCGCATCTATTCTATGAAGCAAACCAAGTTTTTCATAGTATTCGATTAAAGGATAAGTGCTATCAAAATATGTTTTAATTCTCTTTCTAACAGTTTCTTCGTTATCGTCAGCACGAGTTATAAGTTCACCACCACATTTAGGACATACATTACCTGTAACATATTCCTTATTTGTAACAGCCTTACATTTACTACAAGTTAAACGACCTAACGCTCTTCTTAAAATCTCATCTGGTTCTACATCTAGTAACAACACAGCATCAATCTTAGTCATATTGCTTAACGCTTCCGCCTGCTTTAAATCACGAGGAAAGCCATCAAATAACAAACCTTTATCATCTGGAACAGATGCGACAAACTTATTCATAACATCCATAACAGTTTCAAACTCAACCATACCTCCACTCATTTGAACTTCGTGGATATGTTTTCCAAGTTCACTACCCGTAGCAACTTCCGCACGTAACAAGTCACCAGTAGAAACTTGAATTAAATTATATTTTTCTTTAATATTACCTGCTAGTGTACCTTTTCCACTATTAGGCGCACCTAATAAAATAATTTTCATACGACCCCATTTATATATTTATTTTAGAAATTTTCATTTCTGTTTGTATTATAACATACTTTTGTTATAAAATCTAGTGGTTATTTCAAAAATCCTCTATAATTTCTCATAAGCATTTGAGCTTCAAGTTGTTTGTCAAATTCTAGCGCTACGCTAACTACGATAAGTATAGCAGTTGCACTAAATGCACTTGTTAAACCTGTTGTTCCAATTGCCTTAAAGATAAATGTAGGAACTATTGCCATAACGCCTAAGAATATTGCACCAAATAATGTAATACGCTTAGAAATTGTACCTAGATAATCAGCGGTTGGCTTACCTGGACGAATACCTGGAATAAATCCACCATTTTGTTGAACTTGTCTACTAATATCTTGAGTATTAAAATTAATCATACTATAGAAATAAGCAAACGCCAAAATCAATAGACCCATTAAGATTGTATAAATCCAAGTTCCACTACCTACCCAGTTATTCCACCATTTTGTAAATCCCCAACTTGCGTCAGCATCAAATATACTGCACAATAATTGTGGGAAAGTTAAAATAGAACTTGCAAAGATAATTGGCATAACACCATTAGCATTTACACGAATAGGAATATAAGTAGATTGACCACCATACATTTTTCTACCCTTGATTTGTTTAGCGTATTGTACTGGAACTTTACGTTCTGCTCCATCAACGAACACAACTAGTCCAAATATAACTACCATAACAACCAAGAATAATATTAATTGCCATATTGCACGAACAGCAACGTCGCCACCAGCGGTAATATTCTTGAAGCAATCAAGCAAAGCTGTACCAGCACTACTTAAAATACCTACAAATATTAATAGTGACATACCATTACCGATACCGATTTCTGTGATTTTTTCACCAAGCCATACAGTAAACATTGCACCAGCAACCAACATTAACACTACAAAAGATATAGCCACCCCATCTGGAACTGAACCAAAATATTTGTGGTCAATATATCCACTACTATTTAAACCAATAACAATACCTAATGCTTGTGCAGTAGCTATTATTAAAGCAGCTATCTTAGTATACTTTTCAATCTTTTTACGACCATCAGCACCTTCATTTCTCAAATTCTCCCAACTAGGTATTACTACTGCTAGCAGTTGAATAATAATTGAAGATGTAATATATGGCGATACACCAAGCGCTAAAAATGTACCTTGAGACAAAGCACCACCACTTAAACTGTTAAGCAAGTTTAGGAATGTTTGTCCTTCAGCAAATTCAGTACCTACAACACCTGGAACTGGAATCCAGCATCCAAGTCTATAAATCAATAATAGTAATAGTGTTAATAATAATTTGTTGCGCACTTCTTTAATTTTAAATGCGTCAGTTAATGTTTTAAACATTATACCTCCTCAGGTGTACCACCTAATGCTTTAATTTTTTCACTTGCGGTAGCAGTAAATTTGTTAGCCTTAACAGTTAAAGCAACTTTTAATTCACCATTACCCAAAATTTTAATACCGTCTTTTTCAACTTTTGATAAAATTCCTTTTTCGATTAATGCAGCAGCATCAACTACAGCATTTGCTTCGAAAACGTTAAGTTTGTCAACATTAACAGTTGAATAAACTTTTGCAAAATTTGCATTATTAAATCCACGAGAAGGAAGTCTTCTATATAAAGGCATTTGTCCACCTTCAAATCCTGGACGAACACCACCGCCACTACGAGCGTTTTGGCCTTTGTGACCTTTACCAGCAGTCTTTCCTATTCCACTACCGATACCACGGCCTTTTCTAAACTTTTTGGTCTTTTCGCCTTCGGCGTTTTTTAAATCATAAATATACATATTAACTCCTTTTACGCCTTTTCTACCTTAACTAAGTGCTTAACTTTGAATATGCTACCTTGAACGCAAGCGTTGTCAGGCAAAACATTACAATCACCTAGTTTCTTTAAACCTAAAGCAGCTAAGATTTTAGCTTGGTTTTTATTGTAACCTATGCAACTTTTAACATAAGTAACTTTAATCATGTTTTCACTTTTCTTTTCCATAAAATGCCTCCTATAATTCTTCTACTGATTTGCCACGAAGCATAGCAATTTGTTCAGCAGTTCTCATATTTTTAAGTGCATTTAATGTTGCACGAACAGTGTTAATTTTGTTGGTAGAACCATGTATTTTAGCAGTAATATCAGTATAGCCTGCAAGTTCAAATACCGCACGAGCAGCACCACCGGCAATAATACCAGTACCTGGCTTTGAAGGTAAAATGATAACGCGTGTGGTAGAAAATTTACCAACAGCTTCATATGGAACAGTACCATTAACAACTGGAACGTTTATCATATTCTTCTTAGCAGCCTTTTCAGCTTTTGCAGCAGCCATAGGAACTTCTTTAGCCTTCGCTGTTCCCATTCCTACACGACCCTTTTTATCACCTACAAGGATTAAACCTGCAAAACCGATAACACGACCGCCCTTAACAGTTTTAGACACGCGACGAATGCCTAGCATTTTCTTTTCAAGTCCGTCGTTTTCTTCTACTCTAGGCTTTCTAAATTCTCTTTTTGCCATATTCTTCTCCTCCTAAAACTTTAAGCCAGCACTTCTAGCGCCGTCTGCAAGTTCTTTTACTCTACCTGTATATAGGTAACCGCCTCTATCAAATACAACTTCAGTGATACCAGCCTTAACAGCTAATTCACCAACAGTTTTACCAATAAACGCAGCTTGTTCTTTGTTTGTCATATTTTTCAAAGTATCAGCATATTGCTTTTGCTTTGTATTGCAACTAACTAGTGTAGTTCCGTTTTCATCATTAATAATTTGAGCATAAATATGTTTCAAACTTCTATAAACGTTCAAACGAGGACAACTAGCAGTTCCGCTTAGATTTTTTCTAAGTCTAGTATGACGAACTTGTCTAATTTGATTTTTATTCTTCTTTGTAATCATACTTTACTCTCCTTATTTCTTTCCGCCTTTACCAGAAGACTTACCTTCCTTTAAAGACACTTTTTCATCTGTATAACGAATACCATAACCATGGTAAGGCTCAACAGGTCTAATTGCTCTAATTTTTGCAGCTACGGCACCAACGCGTTCTTTGCTAATACCTTCAACGATAATTTCGTTGTTGTTATTGCTTAGTTTAACGCCATCTTCTTCCATAACTTCAACTGGATGAGATAATCCTAAGTTCATAACAAGTTTATTGCCTTGTTTAGCAACCTTAAAACCTACACCATTAACAGTTAAAGACTTTTTAAAGCCCTCAGTAACACCAATTACCATATTGTTAATCAATGTTCTGTACAAACCATGCATAGCATTTGCTTGATTAGTTTCAGCCAACTTTTCAACAATAACTTGATTATTTTCAACATTTACTTTAATAAGTTTGCTAACTTCTTGTGTTAAAGTACCCTTGCTTCCTGATACTGTAACTACGTTTTCAGCGTTTACGCTAACTGTAACGCCTGCTGGTATTGTAATTGGTAATTTTCCTATTCTTGACATAACTCACCTCTACCATACATACGCTAGCACTTCACCGCCAACGCCTGCCTTTCTTGCTTTTTTATCAGTCATAATACCGCTACTTGTAGATAGGATAGCAATACCTAATCCATTAAGAACTTTTGGAAGTTGTTCAGCATTAGCATATTGTCTTAATCCTGGACGAGAAATTCTTCTTAAACCTTGAATAACTTTTTCGCCATTAGGACCATACTTTAATGTAACAACGATATGACCGATTCCATCAATAGTTTCTTGACTATATGATGTAATATATCCTTCTTCTAAAAGAATTTCAGCAATCGCTAATTTAGTTTTAGAACTTGGGATGTTAACAGTTTCGTGCTTTCTAGTATTAGCATTACGAATTCTAGTAAGCATATCTGCTATTGGATCAATAATTATCATAACTCTTCTCCTTTTACCAGCTCGACTTCTTAACGCCTGGGATTTCACCCTTATAAGCCAAGTTTCTAAAACATATTCTGCAAATTCCGTACTTTCTTAATACGGCATGTGGTCTTCCACATATTGAACAACGTGTATACTCACGAGTAGCATACTTTTGAGGACGTTGTTGTTTATTAATCATCGCTTTCTTTGCCATATTCTATCTCCTTGCCTTTTTAAATGGTATACCCATTTCAGTTAATAAAGCCAATGCTTCTTCATTTGTTTTTGCTGTTGTAATAAACATAATGTCGAAGCCACGAACTTTTTCGATTTTATCATAAATAATTTCAGGGAAAATGATTTGTTCTTTAATACCAAAACTATAGTTACCCTTACCATCAAAAGATGTTGTTTCAAGACCTTGGAAGTCTCTCACACGTGGTAAAGCAACTGATACTAATCTATCAAAGAATTCATACATTCTTTCGCCTCTTAGTGTAACTTTTGCACCAATCTTTTGTCCTTGTCTTAATTTGAAGTTTGCAACAGACTTTTTAGCATAAGTCACAATAGCCTTTTGACCAGCAATTGCACTTAATTCATCTACTGCAATATTAAAGCTCTTTGAATTGTCTTTTTCTTTACCAAGACGTAAGCTTAATACAATCTTGTCAAGACGAGGAATTTCCATAACGTTAGCATAACCAAACTTTTCTTTCAAAGCTGGCTTAACAACTTCGTTGTAGTGTGCATGACGTCTATTAATTTGTTTTTCCATTCGACTACTCCTTAATTTGCCTTGCTGGTTTTATCAGCAGTTTTTTTGCTAGCTTTACTTGGGCTAGCCACCTTATCAATAACCGCATCACATCCGCTATTTTTACAAACGCGAACTGATTTGCCGTCTACTACTTTATGTGCAATTCTAGTAGGTTTGCCACAAGTAGGACATACCAATTGAACATTTGAAGAATTGATAGGACCTTCAACCTTAACGATTCCGCCCTTGTCTTCTCTTGACTTTGGTTTGTTGTGATGAGTTTGGATATTAACACCACTAACCACTACTGTACTTTTAGCACAATTTGTAGCTAAGATTTCACCCATCTTACCCTTATCTTTTCCAGCAATAACTAGAACTTTATCACCTTTCTTAACGTGTAATTTACTCATAACGTCTCCTTTATAAAACTTCTGGTGCTAGTGAAATAATTGTATTAAATCCACCTGCACGAAGTTCTCTTGCTATAGGTCCAAAAATTCTTGTACCCTTAGGCGCTTTAGCCTTATCAATAATAACAGCAGCGTTTTGGTCAAATCTAATTGATGTGCCATCAGCACGTTGGATAGGATACTTTGTTCTAACTATAACAGCTGTAACAACGTCACCTTTCTTAACCTTACCATTTGGATCAGCCTTTTGAACTGAAGCAACTATAATATCGCCAATACCTGCAGTTTTTCTGTGTGAGCCACCAATACATCTAATGCACTTAATTTCTTTAGCGCCAGTGTTATCAGCAACTACTAATCTACTTTCTTCATGTACCATATATTACCTCCTACTTAGCACGCTCTACGATTTCTTGAACGCGGAAGTATTTGTCTTTGCTTAGTGGACGAGTTTCTACAATTCGTACAGTATCTCCAACATTACATTCGTTCTTTTCGTCGTGTGCTTTGTATTTTTTAGTATAAGTGATATATTTGCCATAAATTGGATGCTTTTTCTTCATTGAAACCAAAACTACAACTGTTTTATCCATCTTATCGCTAACTACGATACCAACAATTGACTTTTGGCTAACTTTCTTTTCATTTTCCATATATTACTCCTTTGCACCAACTGTTTTTTCACGGATAATAGTTTTAACTCTTGCTATATCCTTTCTAACAGTTCTTATAGATGAAGTATTTTTTAATTGTCCTACGCTATTTTGGAAAGTAAGGTTAAACAATTCTTGCTTTAATTCACTTTCTTTAAGCTTCAACTCATCTAAAGTCATTTCTTTAAAATTATTTTTCATCACTTTCACCGCCTTCAACTAGTGTTTCTTTTCTAACAACCTTAGTTTTAACTGAAAGTTTGTGTGAAGCAAGTCTTAATGCTTCCATACAAATTTCTTCACTAGGTCCAGAAATTTCAAATAAAACTCTATCAGGTTTTACAACTGCTACGAAGTGGTCAGGAGCACCCTTACCGCTACCCATACGAGTATCAGCAGGTTTCTTAGACACTGACTTGTCTGGGAAAATCTTAATCCAAACTTTACCACCACGTTTCATATATCTATTCATTGCTACACGGGCTGCTTCGATTTGATTACCTGTAATCCAGCCTGGTTCAGTAGCCATAAGACCGTAATCACCATAAGCTACAAAGTTACCTCTGTGAGCTCTTCCTTTCATACGACCTCTAAATTGTTTTCTTCTTTTAACTCTCTTAGGCATTAACATATTAGTTTTCTCCTTTCTTGTTAGCCATAGATACCTTTCCTATGATGTCGCCCTTATAAATCCAAACCTTAACACCGATAACACCGAAAGTAGTGTTAGCTTCAACGTGAGCATAATCAATATCTGCTCTTAAAGTTTGTAGAGGAATTGAACCTTCGTGATAATGTTCGCTACGAGCAATTTCAGCACCATCAAGACGTCCACTTACCATAGTTTTAATACCAACAGCACCAGCACGCATAGTTCTTTGCATAGCTGCCTTCATAACGCGTCTAAATTGAGCACGTTTTTCAAGTTGTAATGCAATACTTTCAGCTACTAATTTAGCATCAAGATCAACATTTTTAACTTCTTTAATATTTACGTTTACACGCTTAGCACTAGACATTTTTTCAAGAGATTTTCTTAATGCCTCAACGCCAGCACCTTTTTGTCCAATAAGAACGCCTGGTTTACCAGTTTCGATTGTGATAGTAACACTGTCGCCACTTCTTTCAATCTTAACACTTGAAATACCAGCACTCTTATAATTCTTAAGAACATATTTACGAATAGTGTCATCTTCTTTAATAAACTTAGCTACATCTTTTTTATCTGCCATCCAGAAAGAATTCCAAGTTTTATTAATACCTATTCTCATTCCATTAGGATTAACTTTTTGTCCCATAGTCTACTCCTTTATGTCTAGTACAACATTTATGTGACTAGTTCTTTTTAAAATTCGGTTAGCACTGCCTTTACCACGTGCCATACTGCGCTTTAAGGTTGGTCCTTGAGTTACAGTAATTTCAGCAACGTATAAATCGTGCTTGTTCATACCCTTATTATTTTCAGCATTTGCCGCAGCTGAATTGATAAGCTTCAAAACAACTTCAGCAGACTTATTAGGTATAGCCATTAAGATACCTACAGCATCATCATAAGCTTTACCACGAACAGTATCTAATACGATACCTACTTTACTAGGGCTAATACGAACATATTTTACAGACGCTTTTGGTCTATTGTCAGCATTTTCTCTAATCTTAGCTGTTTTTTCTTTAATTCTTGTTGCCATAGTTTACTCCTTATCTTCTTCCGCCCTTAGATGCATTGCTATCAGCCTTAAATCCCTTAAATGTTCTTGTAGGAGCAAATTCACCAAGTTTATGACCAATCATATCAACAGTACAATATACTGGAATATGCTTTCTGCCATTGTGAACCGCAATTGTGTGACCTACAAATTCAGGATAAATTGTGCTAGCACGCGACCAAGTTCTTACAACTTTCTTTTCGTTCTTTTCATTCATTTCATTGATACGAGCCATAAGCTTTGCATCAACGAAAGGTTCTTTCTTCAATGATCTACTCATATATCAAACTCCTACTTTGATTTAGCTCTCTTGACAATAAGTTTGTCAGAAGCCTTTTTATGTTTTCTAGTCTTGTAACCAAGAGCTGGTTTACCCCAAGGAGTAAGTGGACCTGCGTGACCAACTGGAGATTTACCTTCACCACCACCATGTGGGTGATCTACTGGGTTCATAACTGAACCACGAACTGAAGGTCTAACGCCCATGTGACGCTTACGTCCTGCTTTACCTAGAGATACAATTTCGTGTTCGCCATTGCCTACTTCACCGATTGTAGCACGACACCTAGCCAATACTTTTCTCATTTCGCCTGATGGCAAACGTAAAGTTACATAAGCACCTTCTTTTGCCATTAATTGTGCTGACATACCAGCACTACGAACAATTTGTCCACCCTTACCAGGTGTCATTTCAATATTGTGAATTCTTGCACCTAGAGGAATTTCACTTAAAGGAAGTGCATTACCTACTGAAATTTCAGCGTTAGCACCAGACATAATCTTATCTCCAACCTTTAAACCTTCTGGAGCAAGAATAAATCTCTTTTCACCATCTGCATATACTACTAAAGCAATATAAGCAGTTCTATTTGGATCGTATTGAATGCTATCAACTGTAGCTTCAATATCGTCTTTATTTCTCTTCCAATCAATAATTCTGTACTTTTGACGATTTCCACCACCAATATGTCTTACAGAAATCTTACCGTGGCTTCTTCCACCTGTCTTGCTTTTAACTGCAAGCAAGCTCTTAGGAGCTTCAGCACCCTTTGTTAATTCTTCAAAAGATGCAGAAGAATAACCTCTTGAGCCATTTGTTATAGACTTTCTCTTATTTATAGCCATTTTTGTTCTCCTTTAATTATGACAAACTATCAAAGAACGCAATACTCTTAGAATCATCTGTTAAGTAAACAATAGCTTTCTTGTAGTCACCAGTACTACCTTCAGTTACGCCACTCTTAGTATTTCTTGTTCTGATTTTGCCTTTACAATTTAATGTATTAACTTTTGCAACCTTAACTTCAAATAATTCTTCAACAGCGTTGCGAATTTGAATTTTGTTTGCATCTTTTGCTACGATAAAAGTATAAACTTTATTAGGGATACCAGCATAAGATTTTTCAGTCAACACAGGTTTTAAAATAATATCATGTGCTGTCATATTATACATACGCCTCCTCTATTTTCTTAATTGCGTCAACAGTAATTACAATGTTAGCGTTTTCAACAACATCACAAACGTTTAATAAGTTAACTTCAGCAACTGATACCTTTTCGATATTGTTTGCGCATCTAACTACCATTGGATCATTTTCAGCTGTAACAATAACTGTACGTTTGTTTAAACCAAATGTATCCAACATTGTTGCAACTTCTTTTGTTTTATTCTCAACAAGTTCAATCTTATCAAGGATTGTAACTTCGTTTTGAGCAATCTTTTGACTGAAAGCGCTAGCGAAAGCCGCATCTCTCATCTTCTTATTTATTTTTTGACTGAAGTCACGAGGCTTTGGAGCGAATACTACGCCACCACCAACCCATTGTGGACCTTTACTTGAACCGTGTCTAGCACGACCAGTACCTTTTTGTCTCCAAGGTTTTTTAGCATGTCCTCTAACTTCACTTCTTGTCAATGTAGATTTAGTACCTTGACGAGCATTGTTGTGCATAGCTACAACAACTTGGTGAATTAATGATTCGTTATAGCTTGCGCCAAACACACTATCATTTAATTCGATTTCGCCAACGGCATCTTTCTTCATATTATATATTGTAAGTTTTGCCATAGTTATCTCCCTTATTTCGCCTTCACAGATGCTTTAACTGCAACTATGCTATTATTAGGTCCAGGAACTGCACCCTTAATGAATAACAAGTTTCTTTCAGCATCAACACGAACAACTGCCAAGTTTTGAACTGTAACATTTTCATGACCATATTGTCCAGGCATCTTTTTATTTTTAAATACTCTGCTTGGTGTTGAGTTTGCACCCATTGAACCAACTTCTCTGTGAACAGGTCCAGTACCGTGAGTCATTCTTAGACGGTGAGCATTCCAACGTTTGATAACACCGCTAAATCCGTGACCTTTACTTACGCCAGAAACGTCCACTTTGTCGCCCTCAGCAAATACGTCACATTTAATTTCTTGACCTAGAGCAAATTCATTGCTATTGTCAAGTTTAAATTCTTGCATCATACGCTTAGGTTCAACGCCCGCTTTCTTGTAAGCACCAGTTTGGCACTTATTAACATTTTTAGCTTTAATTTCACCGAAAGCCATTTGAACGGCTTCATAACCATCGGTTTCCTTGTTTTTAACTTGAGTAACGTAGCAAGGACCAGCTTCAATAATAGTTACAGGTATAACTGAACCATCTTGAGCAAATACTTGACTCATTCCAAGTTTCTTACCTAAAATCGCTTTTTTCACAACGGCCTCCTATAATTCCACATCAATGCCTACGCCTGCTGGCAAGTTCATCTTTAACAATGTATCTACTGCCTTAGCATTTGGTGCGTATACATCAATCATTCTTTTGTGTGTTCTAGATTCAAATTGTTCTCTAGAATCTTTATATTTGTGCGGAGCACGAATAATTGTAACCACTTCTCTATCAGTAGGAAGTGGAATAGGTCCAGAAATCTTACATCCAGACTTTGTAGCCATATCGACAATGTTAGCTACTACTTGGTCTAATAAACTATGGTCATAAGACTTTAGTTTAATTCTGATTTTTTTAGTTGACATTTATTTCTCCTCCTAGTCCAACTTTAACCACTTACTTTATCCACAAATCACCCACACTTTAAACTTATAGTTTATTATGTTTACACGTATCCGTGTGTAAAGTGCTATTTTCCAAAAATAAAATGCTTTTGGCTGGCCGCGCATAAGCGCTTATGGTCAATGCAAATTACCATACAATTGCTTGCTAATGTATGCAACCTTGCACATCCGCCCACACTAATAGCACACTCATTATACCACGCAACAAAATCTTTGTCAACCCTTTTTTGAAAATTTTTTTCACAAATTTTATATTTACTAAATAATATGTACGCGTGTGTGCGCGTGAGTTCGCAAATTTTAAAACAAAAAAATACTAAGATCAATGCTTAAAACAAATTTAGATAAATTTTCAAAATATGTATTTACAAAGCGAAAACATTGTGTTATAATAGGAAAAATTTTTATTAGGAGTAATTATGACAAATTTTAATGTTTCACATAGTAGATTTCTTAAAACAGTTAATAACCCAAGTAAGTATTACCTTGATATGATACGCAAATATGTTGGCAAAATTTCAGACCCTGAAATGCTTGAGGATGATGTTAAATTTTTTGTAGATAGGCTTAAGACTTTACTTGAAGGAGATAAAGTTGACGACCCTAAAATACTTCATAAAATAGCATATTTCACTTTTGACAGAGTTTTATATGAAGCATGTGAAGATACCTACAAAACGCCTAATCGTGCACTTGCGCTTGAACGCGATATCATTATAGATAATAAACGTAATTTTAGAACCGGTAACACATTCTATTCTCGTGCACGTGATTATTTTAGAAGTTCGTTATACTCATTTTCAACAGTGCTTACATCTAAAAACTCTGATGGCACTTACACGGTTGTTGATTTTGATGCAGTTAGTAACCATTTGCATAATGCACTAGATAACTACTATCGAGATGTTGAAAAAAAATATCCTAATCTTTTAACTTCTAGCTATCCAACAAAATCTTTACATAATACTGTTAAAAATTCATTACAAGAAATTGACGATGAATTCCGTAAAATTATATATAATTTAAACACCGAATCAAATTCAAGAACATTCTAAAAAATACGCAAACGA
>JBKSMT010000013.1:0-4561 GCA_046881945.1 Clostridia bacterium | reverse complement strand
ATTTTGTTTGCTTTTATCATCAAATTTATTATATAATATATAATAATGTTATGCATAATAACGTAAGGGGTAGTATGAAGGGTAAATTTTTGTTTGTTATTGCCTTGCTTAGCGTATTAACAATTACGGGCTGTAAGGAAGAAGAAAAAAAGATGAGTGTATTATCTGCGCCTCAAGAGGTGACAGTTCAATCAGATGGTGATAAAAGTCTGATTATTTTTGACGAAGTTAGCAATGCGGAGTACTATGATATATATATTAATGACGTATGTGTAACTGTTAAGGCAAATGGAACTGGTAGCATTCAATTTGATGCCTCAAAAATAATTACGTTGCCTCAAAAATATACAATCAAAGTAAAGGCGGGAAGCTCTTCTCATTTTGATAGCGAATTTACTGAGGAATACGAATATAATCACACACAAGATCTCGAAACTCCTATTATAACATTAGACGGAACTACACTTAACTGGGACAAAATACCTAATGCTGAGTTCTATGAAATTTCAATAACTACATTTAATCCAACAAGCGAAACAATTCATAGATTTACTACCAATAAATTTGATTTTAGCAATATGCTAACAAATAAAGGGAAATATCAATTTAAAGTAAAAGCAGTTAGCGAAAGTGGCGAATATATCTCAAGTATATATTCAAACCAAATTGTCTATACACATGCTTTAACACTTCAAACTCCAACTGATTTAAAGGTTGAATATGATGCCTACAATTCGGAAATGATGTTAAGTTTTATTACAAGTGCTAGCGTTACAAACTTTACAATTAATATTAATAACATAAATTACACTTTACCTCAAGCAGATATGAATAGATATTTTTATCAAGAGGATTATGAAAATTTATATGTACTTAAATTAAGTTCATTTGCTAGAGCTAAGGGCGTTGCTATTGACAATTCAAGTGTACTAAACGTAAAAGTTAAAGCTAATAGCGAAAGTGATTATTTGTCTAGTTCGGATTTTTCGCAAAGTATTGTATGTCAATATGTTAATATGCTAGCAACCCCAACTATTAGCGTTATTCCTAATGGAGATGTTTGTCAAATTAATATTGAAGCAACCCAAGCCAAATATTTAAGTGGTTTTGCAATATATTTAAATGAATTAAAATACAAAACTATTGACAAATCTATTAGTCAAATTGAATTACCAAAAGAAGTTGTTGAAAATGCAGGTATTCGCATACAATCAATCAGTAATAATAATAATTGCTATTCATCAAATTTAAGCGAAGTTAAGTATTTTGATAATAGTTTAGAAAGTTTAACTAATCCGAATGTTAGTTTTGAGGATGGAGTGTTAAATTGGACTTCAATTGAAAATGCCACAAAATATTATGTTGAAATTTCAAATGAAATATATAGGTATTCAAACGTAATTGATGAAACTAGTATTGATTTGTCATCAATTTGTTTACCTAATAAATATAAGGCAAAAGTTATAGCAATGGCTGAGGGTAAAAAACAAGGCGAAACAATAGTTAATATTGACCATACTTATACCTTAAAAACTCCAACTAATATTTCAACATCAACCATTGGTGACAAAACTTATTTAAACTTTGACCAAAACGACAAAAATGCATATGGATATGTAATGTATTTAAATAATAACAAGATTCAACGATTGTTTACAAGTATGCCGATAGATTTAACCCCATATATTAATGAAGCCAAAAGTTATAAGGTAAAAGTTGAGGCTATCAACTTGTTAAATAATTCAATCTTAAACAGTCCATTTACAGAAGAAACAACTATTGAAAGTGTAAAAACCTTATCGGCCCCAAAACTTAGTTTTTCAAAAGATAATAAGACTAACAAATATTATTTACATGTAGATGTAGATGAACGTGAGGCGTCGGCATCTATAGGTTATCAAATTTGGATTAATTATCAACAAATGGGTGAGCCGAGAGAATTTAAGGACGAACAAATTGATGTGACTTCCTATTTTATTAATGCGGGACAATATAATTTCATGGTTAAGGCTTTGGCAATAGATAGTCCATATATCAAAGATTCGAATATGGCAAGCGAAACTTATACTTGTACTAAGCAATTAGATATCGTGACTGATATTAAAGTTACTAAACTAGTAGAAGAAAGTAAATACTTTTTAACATTTAAGGAACAAACCCTAGCGGCTAAATATCTTGTACAAATACTAAAGGAAGGCGACAATAATTATAAAGTAGAATTTGAATTGTCGCATAGCGGTGCCGAAATAACTAGTTATGTTGTTGAAAATGGCGTGTACCGCGTATATGTAAAGGCTCTTGCATTAAAGGGCGGATTATATAGCGACTCGCCATCTAGCGGTAATCCTTATAAGGTGATAAAAGGATTTACTTTACCAGTGGTTCAAAATATTGAGGTAATCAAACTTACAGGAGTTGATTCTCGTGGTGCAGTTAATTTAACGTGGGATAAGGTTGATAATAGTTTGGGATATCAAGTATATATCTACTATAAGAACTATTATAAAGAAGAGATTTTAAAGAAATCAGTATTTGTGCCACAAGCAGATAGTCCAACATTAAATATTGGTGCTGGCGAATATTTATGTTTAAATGCTGAAGGGGATTATGATATTCGTATTAATGCTATCGGCGATGGTGAAATTTACGAAAATAGTCAAATAGTTAGTAAGCCTTATTGGTATGAAATGACTAATAAGGAGGATTTTGAACGTAATAAGGTGTTTATGTATGGAAATCAATATAGTCACAAAGTTACTAATATACAAGATTTTAAAAATTTATTATGGTATTACTATTTGTATAACGACCAAGTTCGTCAATACAATTCATTAGAATATAACTTGAAAATTTATTGCGATTTGACTGATGACCAACTATATACTATGGCTAAAGATATTTCTGATAGTTTTGCTGAGCAAATTAAAGATAATTCAAAACTTGACAAAATAAATAAGATTGCTCAAATGTTATTAAGTCAATATCCAGAAATTAGCAATTACACACTAGGATTAAAGAGTGGGTTAAATAATACAATTCAACCATTCTGTTTAAATGAAGAGGGTAATGTATATATCTTTAGATATGTAGATAAATTAGATAGTTCTAAGACAAATACTATTGAAACAACTAATCAATTATTTAAAGATAAATTTGATTTGGTTGACGCTTTTGACCAACGTAATGAAATGTTTATATTCCCAATAGATAATCAAGAAAGCGTAGATGTTACTACTACCGAGCAATTATTTATGGCATTACAATATAACAAGCGCCCTAATTTTGTAGGTGATTGTGATGTGGCAAAAATAGTATACGAAAATGCTAGATTTGTATTGCGTGAAATTTGCTCTGGCGAAATGAGTGAATATGACAAAACTTTGAAGATATTTGACTTCCTAACCAAGCGTATTATATGGAATAATGTTACAACAGGAGCATTTGACGAAAACGTTAATGCTGGCGGACAGGAAACTCTACGTGCAAATCTTAAGGATTATTACCTTGAGGGTATTTTATATAACACTGCACAAGATTCAAACGGAATATATACTAATATAAACCAGTTTGTAGGCGTTACCGCAGATAGCGAGGGTTTGAGTAAAATATTTGTAGTACTATGTGCAATCGAAGGTATTGATGCTGTTAAGGTTAATGGAAATAATGCTGATGGCAAAAATCATTCGTGGAACAAAGTATATATCGATACCGATAGTAATGACGGTGTAAATTCAAAGGCGTGGTATGTGGTTGATGTGACTTCAGCAATTAAATATAGTATTGAGTTTGGAAATAATGTTAATACTACAACATATCAAGCAGTATTACATAAATACTTTTTGATTACTGACACTCAACTAGGATTACAAGCTAATAGCTTGCACAAACGACTAGGTGGTAGAGATGCAGATTACAAAGCCGACACAACTTTCGATTATTATGATTATCAAAAATATTCATTTGAGTTTGGCGAAAATGTTAATGTTAGTGCAACATTTAAAGCAAATAACGAACAAGATGTAATTAATGCTTTGGCGTATGCAATGTTAAGTGCAAATCGTCAACATCGTATTACTATTGATATTGATGCCGGAACTTATATTAATGGAGCAACTGGTGGTGGTAGTGTCGACGGTATAATAAGTTCAATAGTAAATGGACAAATTTATACATCTGCAAGCACATTGCTAGGTCGTCAACATAATTGTAATGTAAGCACATCAATTATTAATTCTCGATATATTGTTATTGCGGTTCAAGGTCAAAATTATACTGAATAATGTATGCATAATTAGTAATTAAATGCTAATACTAACACTGATGAAAAGTGCTAGTAATATATTAAATAAAGTAAAAGAAATACTGCACTTCAGTACCGATTTAAAGGTAAGAGAAGTGCAGTTTTTTGACACGCAATTATTTATTGTGTATGTTGCTCCATTGACGGATAATAATTTGTTAAACGAAAGCGTAATTAAACCATTGGTCGAATTTGACGAGCAAATTGAGGGAGATATTTGCACGTTTGTTCAGGAACAAGTGCTGGCTAATAACGAAGTTC
>JBKSMT010000012.1:0-3842 GCA_046881945.1 Clostridia bacterium | reverse complement strand
TTCTACCAAATATAATCTTTCTTATCAAATTCATAGCATCCTCCAATTGTTGCCAAAGTATAACACACAATTTAAGCCCTGTCAATATCCTTATAATAATTCATCTTTTAAGCAAGTGTCTAATTTTTGACTATCTTGGTTTTTGTTTAAATATATTATAAAAATTTTTTGTCCTTTTGTGTAAAATTGTATAAAATTATATTTATTAATATAATAAAGGGTTAAATTTAGTTTACAAAAAATTAAATATTTGTTATTATAGGTGCAAGAGTGTTTTTGCTCGATTAGGAGACATTATGGGATTATTTTCTTATTTATTCGGTTCGGACAACAGCCGAAATCTTAAAAAGATTGATAAAATTGTTGAAAAGATTGAAGAAAAGGCAGATTATTACAAAAGCCTATCAGATACCGAGTTACAACAAACTACTGCAATACTAAAAGAACGTTTAGCTGATGGTGAAACATTAGACGATATTTTGCCTGATGCTTTTGCATGTGTACGTGAGGCAAGTACTCGTGTATACGGTAAGCGTCACTTCCGCGTACAATTAATCGGTGGTATTGTATTGCACCAAGGTCGTATTGCCGAAATGCGCACTGGTGAAGGTAAAACCCTTACCGCCACCCTTGCCGCATATTTAAATGCCCTATCTGGTAATAACGTACACGTTGTAACAGTTAATGAATATTTAGCTCAATATCAAGCCGAACTTATGGGCAAACTTTATAAGTTCCTAGGTTTAACTATTGGTGTTACACTTAGTGGTCAAAGTGCCGAAGCAAAACAAAAAGCATACGCTTGTGACATAACTTATGGTACAAATAATGAATTTGGTTTTGACTACCTACGTGATAATATGCAACCAGACAAAAAGTATAAAGTTCAACGTGGACATACCTTCTGTATCGTGGACGAAGTGGACTCAATTTTAATTGACGAAGCACGTACCCCACTTATCATTTCTGGTAGCGGTGACAAAACTAGTGACTTGTATGTAAAGGCTGATAGTTTTGTGCGTCGTCTTGGAGAAGATGATTACGAAATTGACATTAAGCAAAAGCAAATCCGTTTAACTGAAAATGGTGTTGCTAGGGCTGAAAAATATTTTGGAATTGAAAACTTGTCTGACATCTCAGCACTTGAACTTAACCATCATATTAATAACGCATTACGCGCACATTATATTATGAAGCGTGATAGCAACTACATTGTTAAAGATGATGAAGTATTGATTGTTGACGAATTTACTGGTCGTTTGATGCAAGGTCGTCGTTATAGTGATGGTTTACACCAAGCAATCGAAGCTAAGGAACATGTTAAGATTAAAAATGAAAACAAAACCCTTGCAACAGTTACGTTCCAAAACTACTTTAAGTTATATTCAAAACTAAGCGGTATGACTGGTACTGCTAAAACTGAGGAAATCGAGTTTAACAAAATCTATAACCTAGACGTTGTTACAATTCCTACCAACCGCCCTATTCAACGTATTGATGAAAACGATATGATTTTCTATACCGAAGAAGCTAAACTTAAAGCCATTGTTGAAGAAATTGAAGCAAAATACAAATCTGGTCAACCAATACTAGTAGGTACTGCATCAGTTGACAAGAGTGAAATTATAAGTCGCGAAATATCTAAGCGCGGCATCCCTCACAATGTACTAAATGCTAAAAATCACGAACGTGAAAGTTTTATCGTAGCACAAGCAGGTCGTGTAGGTGCAGTTACTATTGCAACAAATATGGCTGGTCGTGGTACAGATATCTTACTTGGTGGTAATGCTGAATATCTTGCTAAAGCTAAACTTGTTCAAGATGGTATTTCTAACGAAATAATCGAAAAGGTTACAGCATATAACGCGGAACTTACTGATGAAGAAAAGGAAATTAAAGCTAAGTACGAGCAACTATTTACCGAATACGAAAAGGAAACTGTTGTTGAGCGTGAAAAAGTTCTTGCCCTTGGTGGTCTTCACATCTTAGGTACCGAACGTCATGAATCTCGTCGTATTGATAACCAATTACGTGGTCGTGCTGGTCGTCAAGGTGACCCAGGTTCGTCAATCTTCTTCATCTCACTTGAAGATGAACTTCCTCAACGTTTTGGTGAAGATCGTATGAAAAATATGTTCTCAATCATATTCAAAGGTAATGAGGATATGCCTATCCAAATGGGTATCCTTACAAGATTCTTTGAACGTGCACAAAAGAAAACTGAAGGCGTAAACTTTGGTATCCGTAAACAAGTTCTTGAATATGACGACGTATTAAATAAACAACGTACAATTATTTATAACGAACGTGACAAAGTTCTCGATGGTGAAGATGTGCATGCTCAAGTAGTTGAAATGCTACACGACTATATCAAGTCAGTATGTGTTGAATATATTGATGATACTAAACCTAGTTACGAATGGGATTTGGAAACACTTAACAAAGCCCTTGAAGATAAATTATTCGAAAAGGGTTCAAATATGGTTACCAAAGAATTGGTGGCGGATACAGACGTTAACCAAGCCAGCGAAAAGATATTTGAAAAAGCAAGAGATATTTATGAAGCAAAAGTTAATGAAATTAAAAAGATTGGTGTAGACTTCTCTCAAATCGAACGTGCTATTATGCTACGAGTTGTTGATAAGTTCTGGATGGATCACATTGATGCAATGAACGTGTTACGTAATGAAATCGGCGTATTATCATATGGACAAAAGGATCCTATCATTGCCTACAAAAACGAAGGTTTTGATATGTTTGATAATATGATTGACCAAATACGTGAATACACCGCTTCAAGCCTATTCCGTATGAAAATTAGGATTGATATTAAGGTTCCTCAACGTGCACCTATTCCTACAAATGGTGAAGCACGTCCAACACAACCTCAAGCACCATTTACTCAAACTCAAAAAGGTCCTTTCATGCCAGCAAATAACGCTACTCAACCTGTAAAGGCTGACTCTAGTACAAAAATTGATCGTAATGCTCCATGCCCTTGTGGTAGTGGCAAAAAATACAAAAACTGCTGTGGTAAAGATGCTTAAATATTTAAAAAGTCCTAATTAGTAGGACTTTTTTATTTACCTATTGCAATTTTAATATTTTTGTGTTACTATATCTACGAGGTATTTATGAAGTATAAAAACGAAAATTTTAATTATATTTCACTTGCTAATGAATTGTTATTATTTAAATCATTACTTAAATGGAGAAATAATCCTGATAAAAGTTTGCGCATAATAATTAAACAAGTTTGTCGTGATGAAATGCATTTATACAATAACTCATTAGATTCAAAGCAACTATTAAGTATTTCTATCGCCTGTACCATATCTAATTTATTACGACAAAACTTTGTTTCAAGTTATGATTTTTTAAGACGCAATATTGATGACAAAATGACTACTAAAATCAAAACTTTAAGAGATTCTATCTCTATAAACAAAACTAATATTAACAGTGTTAAATTATTAGATGTTATTAAAAACTTAGAAAACTCTAGTAAAGTAAATTTTGATAATGCTAGAAACAAAGCTAAAACTTTACATACTATGTCTTATGCTTTACATGGTCAAAAAGAATATGAACTGGAAGGTAATATATTTAAAAGTAAGGATGAGCTAATTGAATATATTATTAAAGTATATAAAACTTCATTTGATGAATTAACAAAATCATATGTAATTGCTGTGCCCATATCTATTACCAAAAGTGGAGTATTTGGACAAAGCATATTTGCGCCTACTGCTGCAGCTATCCTATCCAACCCCAATGTCTGTGGTGTTGAATAATTATTTTTTATTGGTAACTTGGTTGATGAATCTAATCTAAGATAAAAT
>JBKSMT010000011.1:0-6363 GCA_046881945.1 Clostridia bacterium | reverse complement strand
TAGACTGTTTATTATTTTTTTTGACTATTTGATTTGATTGCATTTGGCTATTTTGAATTTTTGATAAATATTGTTGTTCTTTTTGAAGTCTAATCGAACGCCTTGCTTGCTCTTGAATAGATAATGTTTCTTTAGTTTGCGGATTAATAATACGTTGTGAGTTGTATTGTTGAGCAGGGGTATTATTAATTTTGTTTTTGCTAGTTTTTAAAGTTTTACGTTGTTGATTGCTATAAGGATTAATTATAGAATCTTGATTGCCAGAGTTTTTATATTCTTGCTCTAATAGTTTCATGGAGCGTTTACGTTTATTATATCTAACAATAACAATAGTAATAGGTGTTATTAAAATTCCAACGACGATTGATATTATTAATATTAATGTTTTAACTTTAAATTTGTTTTGAGGTGTTCCATTTTTAAATATTGCTTGGATACTGATATCGCTATTAATATTTTCAATAATAATTTTACTATCAACTATTTCAGTTTTAACACCATTAATATATATTTCGATATTATCACAACTAGATTCAACATCTAAAATTATCGTTTCGCCTTCTTGAATATGAGTAAACGAATCGCCTGTAATAGTTCCTTCACCCTCAATATCTATTTTAATATCAAAGAATTTAATAATCTTTTTAAATTTTGCAGTTATTGATTGGCTTTGGTAAATATTTTTAAATGTATAAGTATTTACTACACCTACACTAATATCATTTACTAAAACATCTTCTATTTCGAAATCATTATTAGGACTAATATTAAATGTTATGATGTCTTCAAAGGTTACAAAATTTAATGGAATTGACGAATTGGTAGTTATGCTTCCATTTTCAGTTTGAATTACGTTAATAGTAAAACGTAAAATTGATGCTTCGGCAGTTAATTGAATATCACCAGCAGGCATAGTAAATGATGTTATCGGGTCTACTATATTTGGTAAAATACTTTCATTACTACTTTTCCATTGAATCCATTGATATCCATTTAATACTGAGGATTTCAGTTCAATGGTTTCGCCATATTTAACTTTTCTTCCTAACACGCTACTTTCGATATATTCAACACCATTGCCTTTGTATAAAGTTAAATTATATTCATTTCTAGTATAATATACATTAACGATACTGGTCTCATCACCATTTATTGTTTTATTATCAGCGTAAGAAAAAGTAAAGCCATCGTAATCTTGTTCAGTAAATGTGGCAGATGTATCGGTTGTGCCGTATAAGTCTTCGCTAAGAGTTTCTTCATACGAACCGTCTAGTTTTTCAATCCAGTGTTTAACAGTGTATTTAGTATTAGTTTTTGCAACAAAATTAATATCAATATCAGTTTCTTTTGTAATGTTTAATATTGTAAAATCATTTGTGTTTACAACATTGTTAAAAGTATCATCATCAATTCCAAAACCATCAACCTTTATTGAGTGAATTTCATAGCCAATAGCTGGTGTGATTTTAAATTCAATATTATCTTCGTATTTTATTTGTTGAGTGGTATTAGGTGAAACTGAACCATTACCAGAATAAGATATATTGATATCATATGAATTACGAGTGTAATAAACATTAATAATAGTAGAGCCATCACCACTGATACTCTTATTATCAGCGTGAGAGAAAGTAAAGCCTGTATATGATTTAGCTGTATAAGTGCCTATATCATTAGTCTTTCCAGTTAAATTTTCAGTATCAGCAAGAATATTATAATCTACACCACTTAAGTTTTGTTTCCAGTGTTTAACAGTGTAATCAATACCACTTTTTGCAGTAAATGATACTTTCAATGTAATGCTTTCTTTAATGTTTTGTAAGATGTATGTATTTAATATTTTGATTTGTGCTAAATCTGTGTTTAAAATATTTGTTTCATTTATAGTAATACTATTAATTTCATAACCGGTAGTAGGAGTGAAAGTAAAGGTTACGCTTCCGTCATATTCAACAGTAGCAGAACTTGAGACAACTGAACCATTAGCACCAATAACTTCAGAAATAATCATATATTGATTAATATAAGCATTAGCAGTAAACGAAACATCACTAGCAGGAATATTAAAGATGTAAGGGTTGTTGTTAGAAGAAGAATAGCCAGACCAGTTAGCCCAAGAGTAGCCATCAGATACAGTGGCAGAGATAGTAACTTCAGCACCATACTTGTAAGCACCATTACCAGAAACAGAATAAATGCCAGTGTCTTTAGATAAGGTTAAGGTGTAAGAGTTACGAGTATATTTAATCTCAACAACAGTAGAACCATTACCATTAATAGTAGTTTGAGTAATAGTTTGAGCAGTGAAACCATTATAAGGCTTAGCCTGAGCATTAGTAGTATCGCCAGTAGTACCATATTTAGTTTCAGATTCAAATTCAGTATATGTGGTGCCGTCTAAGTTTTGTTGTAAATGCTTAACAGTGTATTGAGTACCAGAGTTAGCAGTAAATGTAGCAGATATTGTTTTATCCTCGACAACATTAGTTAAAGTAAAGGTATTGCTAGCGGATAAAGTAACGTTAGAACCATTAACCTTAATTTCATTAATAGAGTAACCAACATTAGCCTCAACTTTAAAGGTAACAGTATCAGTACACTTAACTTTAGTTAAATCAACAGAAGTAGTTTGAGTAATGGAACCATTAGTTAAAGTATCGATAGAGATAGAATATTCAATAGGAGTAGCATTAGCAGTGTAAGAAATATGTTGTGCAGGCATATTAAAGGTATAGCTATTAGTAGTCACAGTAGAGTGTCCAGTCCAGTTGTACCACTGATAACCTTGATTAACAACAGCAGAGATAGAAACAGATTGCTCATATTTGTAAGTGCCATTACCAGAAACAGAATAAATGCCAGTGTCTTTAGATAAGGTTAAGGTGTAAGAGTTACGAGTATATTTAATCTCAACAACAGTAGAACCATTACCATTAATAGTTAATTGAGTAACAGTTTGAGCAGTGAAACCATCATAAGACTTAGCAGTAGCATTAGTAGTAGAACCAGTAGTACCATATTTAGTTTCAGATTCAAATTCAGTATATGTGATGCCGTCTAAGTTTTGTTGTAAATGTTTAATAGTGTAAACAATATTTGACTTAGCTCTAAAAGTGACAAGAATAGTTTGTGCATGAATAGTAACACTTTCTAAAGTATATTTATTTTCTGCTCTAGCAGTATTTAATTCTGATTCTGAGAGTGCGGGTGACATATAAATTTGATCAACTTCATATCCATCATCAGGGGTAAAAGTGAAGGTTATACTACCTCCATATTCAACAGATATATATGTGTCACTTGGCGTGACACTACCATTGGGTCCAACACGCATTGTAATATAGCAAGAGATCTTTTTGAATTTAACGTATATCTCATGAGATGATATTACGTCCGTAAACTCATAACTAGTGATAGCGCCTTGACTAACATTATCAACTAAAACATCGTCAACCTCATAGCCAGTGTTATGATTAAAAGTAAAAGTTATACTACCTCCATGTTCAACAGTAGCACTAGTAGGAGAAATAGAACCGCCAGCACCAGCCGAAGCGTTGATAGTATAGGTGATTTTAGAAAAAGTTGCTTCAATATTTTGATACTTATTTGCTTTAGTTAATGTGTATGTGTTAGCACCAGTTGGATTAGATATTGTTTGGGTAAAACCATTGATTTTAACCGATGATATTCTGTAATTAGCATTAGGTGTTATGGTATAATTCAATTCAGCGGATCCTCCATCTCCAGCAAATTGAACTAAATTAGGCGAGGAAATTGTACCATTAGCACCACATGTTGTTTCAATTGTACCACCTACCTTATATTTGTAGTACGAGCCATCATACCCATCATCAATAAGATTGATATTGCGATAGTATGTGTTAGGCAATTGGGTTTTCGAGTATATTGTGTACAAATTGTTTGTTATACCTGAGTTATTAAGTGATGTTAGCCAATCGGTACTAGTCGGACTATTAAAATCTAAATATACGTTTGTAATTGAATCCAACTTTAAACAATTGCTGGTAAGAGTGGGTTGTGAATAGAAGGTGATTTTAATAGGTGAAGTTTGATTAAATATTGTAGGTATATTAGTAACATTTTCACCAATATAAATATAGTCAACTGATGGATGTGTAGTACAAGTCGCATTAATTGCATTATAATATAAAGTGGTTATTTTAGAAAGAGTAAAAGCATCAGCGCCAATACTTTGCACACTTTCAGGTAGGGTTAAGGTACCTATTTTAGAGTAATAAAAAGCATTTTCGCCAATAGTTGTTATACTTTCAGGTAAAATTAATTCAGTTAGCGTTTTATCATAAAAAGCATTTTTGGCAATTGTGGTAATCTGGCTAGGAGTCTTATCAAGTGTGATTTGCTCTCGTATTGTATATATCCCATTGGCAGGAGTGTTTATTAATTGTATGAATGTATTATAATTATATAATCCATAATCATCAAAATAATGCGATGTTTCATCAAATATAAGTTGTGTGTTGGTATGAAATGCTTTCTGACCTATCGAGTTTACTTTTTGGCCGATATTAAATGATGGCAAATTTGAACATGTCTCAAAGCAGTAATTAGGTATAGCGGTAATGTTGGGCAACGAAGCATATGTTAATGTGGAAGTGTTAAAAGCACCACTATCTAAAGTTACAGGACTATTAATTTCAACTTTTTCCAGTTTGGAAGAAGCAAAACATGAGGAACCTAAACTTTTAATACTAGGGAAGTATGCGCCTATAACTTTTCCATCAGCATTTTTCACAGTGCTATTTTCTGGATATTTATCGGTTAGATATGTTATTGAAGAGGATTGAAAAGCAGCATGACTTTCAATATTTTCAACTTTGGGTCCGTAGATATATTCAATCGATTTAAGAGAACTAAAAGCAGAAGCTTTAATAGTTATGTAGGTATTAGGCAAAGTTATGCGTTTGATATAAGTAGTGTTATATGAATTTGGACGGAAAGCGCTTTTGCCTATAGTTGTAATAGGGGTTGTAACACCATTAATAGTAACTTCGCTTAAAGCGGTATATTCAGCTGATTCATTACCCAACACATAAAATATAAGTGTATTCGAATTGTATAATGCTCTACCATCAGCATAAAAATATTTATTACCATCTGCTATAGAAATATTTTCTAACGCAAATGTATCAAATGCGCTTCCTTCAATTCTAGATACTTTTGCTCCTATTTCAAATGATTTTAGATTAGGACAATTTGAAAAAGTATATTGCGGTAGAGATGTAAGATTGGGTAAACTTACAGTATTCAAATTTTTACAATTAGAAAAAACATAATAGTCGTATGATCCATCATAGGCAACAATATTAATATCATTTTTAATATCAATAATTTCAAGACTATCATTATTCCAAAAACAATATCCACCGATGTTTTGAATTTTAGGGAAATATGCTCCGTTGGTTATATCCGCGGTTGGAGTAATATCTTTAATACAATTAAATGAACATTCATCAAATGCATAGTTTTTAATAGTAGTAACTTTGGGCCCATATATATAACTAAGATTTGTACAATAACTGAAAGCATTTGTATTTATGGTTGTATATGTATCTGGCAATATAACTTTTTGAAGAATAGTATCGGGATTGGTATAGAGTCTACTAAAAGCATATTTACCTATTGTGGTAATATTATAATTAAATCCATTAATATTACCTGAACCTAATGGAGTGTATTCAGTTGAGGTGTTAGATGTAAAATACATTAATAAAGTATCCTTACTATACAACGCTCTACTATCTGAATAAAAAGAGGTACTACCTTCTGCTATACTAATTGATGTTAAATTTTTATCAAACGCATGATCCCCTATAGATGTGGTGGACGTAGGTATGGTAAAGGATGTTAATGCTTTACAACCTGTAAAACATTCCTCGCCAATAGTTTCAACTTTAGGAATTGATATTGTCGCTAAATTTTCACAATAATCAAAACTTAATCTGTCTAAGTATGTAACTGATGGCAACGAAATTTCAGTCAATGACTTGCAACGCATAAATGTACCTACACCCGTTATTGTCTCAAGTTTTGGTAAATAAACATTTTCAAGTGCAGTACAATCACAAAAAGTATGCCATCCATCTATCGTAGTAAGTTCGGGGAAATAGACAGTTATTAAAGCGGTACAATCAGTAAAAGTGTTGCCGGACATAGTAGTAACATTAGGAGCATACACTTCTTTTAAACTTGTGCAATTTTTAAATGCGTAAGATTTTATTTCTTTACATGTACTTGGTAAGGTTATGTATTGTAATGTTATATTATTTTCAAATAATCTATTGCCTAGAGCAGTGACGGTGATGCCGTTGATGGTTTCGGGGA
>JBKSMT010000010.1:0-4128 GCA_046881945.1 Clostridia bacterium | reverse complement strand
TTTAAAATTTTTATTTAATTTAACAAATATTTATCTTTTAATTTATTATAATTATTTTATATAAATACTTTATTTAAATGTAGTTGAATTTATTTTGTTAAAATGTTTGTATTTAACCTTGCTTAAGTGGTATAATATTTGTAATGAAAAATCTATCAAAATATTTAAAGTATTACAAGTTGCAAGTGATATTAGGACCTGTATTTAAATTGATCGAAGCATTGCTTGAGTTGTCATGTCCAATACTTGTAGCCAAAATAATTGACCATGGGATTGCGTTTGCGGATACATCATATATTATCAAATATGGACTGATTGTAATTGCAATAAACGTAATAGGTTTTTTCTTTGCAGTTGCATGTCAGAAGTGTGCATCAGTCGCAAGTGTTGGTATCGCAAGTAAAATTCGTGAAGATATGTATAACAATATAAATAATTTGTCGCATGCCGAAATTGATAAATTTGGTACATCGTCATTGCTTACAAGACTAACTAATGATGTTTCACAAATAGAAATTATGGTAAGCATTTTGATACGTGTGATGATTAGATGTCCGTGCTTATTAATAGGTTCGATAATATTGTCTTTATCAATAAATTTAAAGTTATCTCTAGTATTCTTAGTGGTTATACCAATACTTGCGATTGTGTTAATTATATTTACTAAGAAAACAATGCCTTTCTTTAAACTTGTTAGACAAAAGTTAGATATAGTGTCGCGAATAACACGTGAAAATTTGTCAGGTGTGAGAGTCGTGCGAGCATTTAATCATCAAGATGAGGAGGAAAAAAGATTTTACGATGCAAATGACAAGTTGGTTAAAACGACAATTGGTGTTAGTCAAATATCTGCATTATTAAATCCATTAATATTCTTAATTGTTGATTTTGCAATAATTGCAATATTATGGTTTGGAGGAATTGAAATCAATTCAGGCTCGTTAACTCAAGGTGAATTAATAGCATTTTGTAATTATATGGTTACATTATCAACAGCATTGATTGCTACGTCACGTATATATGTAAATTTAGTGCGAACAACTGCCAGTGCACATCGAATTAATGAAGTGTTGCAAGCAAAAACTAGTGTAGTGTTTGGAGATAAAAAAATAAGTTATACCAACGATGAAAAACAACCGGTGTTTGAATTTAAAAATGTAGGATTTTCATATGATTATTATGAAAAAGATCCGGAACGCATGTTTATTAAAAATTTAACTTTTAGCCTAATGTCAAATCAAACCTTAGGAATTATTGGTAGTACGGGCTCGGGTAAAACAACTATAGCAAATTTAATGACTAGATTTTACGATTGTAACTCTGGTGAAATTTTATTGTTTGGTAAAAATATAAAAGAATATCCCGTGAGACAGTTAAGAGATATCGTAAGCATAACTCAACAACGTTCAACATTGTTTTCTGGTAGTTTACGTGAGAATATGCAAATACGTAAAAATAATGCAACTGATGATGAAATTATTTCAGCGTTAAAAACAGCTCAAGCGTGGGATTTTGTAAAAGATTTTCCTAATCAATTAGATTATAAGATTATGGCTGGAGGTAAAAATGTTTCTGGCGGACAAATGCAACGTTTAACTATTGCGCGTAGTTTAATAGGTCAGCCTAAAGTACTTATATTAGATGATAGCGCTAGTGCGTTGGATTTTATGACTGATTTGAATTTACGTAAAGCATTAAAAAGAGATTTGAATTGTGCTACAATATTAATCTCACAGAGAATTACAACAATTAAAAATTCTGATTTAATCATGGTGTTAGATCATGGCGATGTTGTTGGCATGGGTAAGCACAAGGATTTATTAAAAAATTGTGCAGTATATCGAGAAACTTATTATTCACAAACGCAAAGAGAGGAATAATGAAAAACAACAAATTAAAAGGTATGTGGCAAACTATTAAGAAGGTTATTACTTATGCAAAACCGCATAAGGTTTATTTCTATTTATCAATAATGTTTGCTTTTGTGGCAATAGGTTTAAACATGTTTGTGCCTGTTACATTGGGTTGGGCCATTGATTGCGTCGTCGGTGCTGGAAATGTGGACTTTGAAAAACTCGGAAAGGTACTAATAATTATAGGAGTTATAGCGGTAGTGAGTGCTACGTTTGAGTGGTTTGAAGTTTATTTTGAAAATATTTTGACTAATCGTACTGCTCAAAGTATGCGCAATAAGTGTTTTGAAAAAATCAATCGTGTTCCATTAAGATATGTTGACAATAAGCCTCATGGCGATATTATGAGCACTATTATTAATGATATCGAAAATGTGACGGATGGGTTTTTATCGGGATTTAAGTCGATATTGTCAGGCGTAGTAACCATAGTAACTGTAATTATATTTATGGTTACGATTAATGTGCCTATGGCATTAATTGTAATTGTTTTGGCTCCATGTAGTTTATTAATTTCTGTATATATAACCAAAAAATCTAAAAAATTATATAAACAGCGTGTTAATAAATTGGGGGAAATAAGTGCTTATAGTGAGGAAATGTTGGGTAATATAAAGGTTGTCAAGGCATTTAATAATGAAAAGCAAAATATTAAAGAATTTTGTAATATAAACGCCGAACTTTCACGTTCGTCACAAAAAGCATCATTTTATGCGTCACTTGCGGGCCCATGTACAAGGTTTATAAACGGAACATTGTATGCCGTAGTTGCTGTATGTGGTGCTGTTGTTTGTATTAATGGGCATATAAGAGTGGGTCAAATATCAACTTTTTTAAGTTATGTTGAAAATTATACTTCTCCATTTAACGAAATTGCTACTATTGTTGCGGATATTCAAATAGCGGTGGCAAGTGCCAATCGAGTGTTTGAATTGTTGGAGGAGAGGGAAGAAATTAGTGATGAAAGTAATGTAAATATAGTTAACTGTAATGGTGAAGTAAAACTTAAAGATGTATGTTTTTCTTACACACCTCAATCTAAACTTATAGAAAATTTAAATGTTTGCGCTGAAAAAGGCAAAACGATAGCAATAGTTGGACCTACGGGCTGTGGAAAATCTACAATTATAAATTTATTAATGAGATTTTATGATGTCGACAATGGAAAGATTGTAGTCAGCAATCGTGACATCAAAAAGGTTACGCGTAAAAGTTTAAGAAATTGCTATGGTATGGTGTTGCAGGAAAGTTGGTTGTATAATGCTTCGATTCGCGACAATATTGCTTATGGAAAACCTGATGCGACAATGGAAGAAGTTATTGAAGCGAGCAAACTTGCGCACGCACATACTTTTATTGAAAAACTTCCTAACGGATACGATACAATTATTACTGAAAGTGCTGATAATGTGTCAGCTGGACAAAAACAATTAATATGTATTGCGCGTATAATGTTAACCAAACCACCAATGTTAATACTTGATGAGGCTACAAGTAATATTGATACTCGTACCGAGATGAATATCAAACAAGCATTTGATTATATTATGGAAGGTAGAACTTGTTTTATAGTCGCACACCGATTATCAACAATTATCAATGCTGATGAAATCTTGGTGATGAATAAAGGTAAGATTATCGAGCAAGGAACACATCAAGAGCTACTTGCTAAAAATGGGTTTTATACACAGTTATTTAATAGTCAATTTGGCTCATAAATTATTAAATCAAATCCTTCAATAATTAAGGGGTTTGATTTTTTAAAACATATTGACAAATTTGTCGAAAGATGTTAAACTGATGGTATGAAATTTATAGGTAAGAAATTAAAGGATTTTGATAGGGGTTACTTCGGAGTACGTCGTTGTACAATTTGCAATTATGAGCTTAGGGACGTTAACCTTATTGAGATTTATTCAACTCAATATATATGTTTTATTCCAGTGCGTTCTATTATTGCTAAACGTATATTGCTCTGTAATCACTGTAAGGCGTATATGGATATTGATAATAAATTATGGGAATATTATTCGACGTATTACAATCAGCGATTTAATAAAGATGTAACCGATAATATTGTTGGTACGTTACAAAACTTATCAAAGGATATGGAGCAAAATGGTGTAAAATTAAATATAGATGACGATGCTTCGCAAAAATCGTTAGATTTGATTTATAAAAGTCTTTGTGATAAATATGGTGTATGTGAAAATGT
>JBKSMT010000009.1:0-4422 GCA_046881945.1 Clostridia bacterium | reverse complement strand
TTAATCTTTAAAAGCCCAAATAAAAAACTTCTAGACTACACTAGAAGTTAAAATTGGCATATTGCACACGATATTTTGAAACAAATCAATTGCTGGCATATATGCTACCCACTCCATTAGAGCTACCTTAAAGCACATAGTATTCCCACTTAATGCTGCTGTATTCCTACCCTGACATGGTTCATAGGTAACTATTGAATAAGACCCTAACTTCAACATAAATAACATATACTCAAACACAACCAAGTTTGCCCCGAGATACCGCATCAGCCTCGCTATAGCGGATTGCAAGTTACAGGGCACCGCTAACTCCCCACCTAGTGCAATACGAGGTTATTATAACACACAAAAAAGAAAAAATCAACATTTAATTAATATTTTAAAAATTTTTTACAAAAATATATAAATACTCCATTTTTAATTGCTAAATTGTCATTATTTTGATACACTAATTATAATTAAGTGAGGTTTATTATGATTATTTTGGCTTGCGACCATGCAGGTTTTGAATTGAAAGAATATTTAAAACAATATTTAACTAAACGTAATATCGATTTTGTTGATGCGGGTGCATTAACTTATGATGACAATGATGATTATCCTGATATTATCAAGTCCGCTGTAAAGCATGTACTTAAAGATATTAACAATCGTGGTATATTTATATGCGGAAGTGGTGTGGGTGTTAGCATGGTTGCTAATCGATATAAAGGTGTACGTGCAGTACTTGCGCAAGATACATCAGTTGCTGAAATGGCAAGGCTACACAACAACGCAAACGTACTTTGCTTAGGTGCAAGAACTATTTGCAGGCGTAGGGCTACTAATATTATTAATACTTTCCTAAACACCGACTTCCTTGGAGGAAAACATCAACGTCGTATCGATAAATTTTAAAATCAGCACCTAACTTTAGGTGTTTTTTATTGTAGTAATCGATGTAAACCTTTCACAAAATATTACTTATTTGAATAAATAACAATATTAAATCTTGTAAACTTAAAGGAGAATTTATGAGTATTACAATTTTAATTTTGTTAATTATCTTAATAGGTGTAATTGCTCAAGCCACCAACACAGACCTTGCCAACAATACGAACATTTTACTATTACTCCTTCTTGCACTTTTAGGGTTAGGCAACACTAATTTATTTAGCAACAATGGCTGTTGCGGAAATAACAATAATTGTTGTTGCAACAATCAACGAAGTTTTATTTAACCTTAAAAAAAACCACACTAAATTAAGGGCTATAAGTTTTGAAACTAGCGAAATGATTAAAGGCAAATCTTGTTATGATTTGCCTTTTTTAATACAATTTTGAATTTGATATTGCAATATTAATTAAATTGTGATATACTATTCGTACTTTAAAGGAGAAATTATGGATAAAAATGAAGTTAGACACAAACTGCATGATGAAATTGATGCATTAGACACAGCCATAAAACAATTAGCAAGTATTCGTCCTTATGTAAATTCAAGTTCAAAACAAGATAGCTTTGACCGTTCACTTGCAATAATAATAGGCGTTAAAAATGATATGGTAAAAACATTAACTGAATTGAAAAATAATATAACAAAACAATCACAATCAGATGTAATTATAGATACATTTAGAAAAAAATTTGAATCAATGTCTTATCAAGAAAGAGAAGAGTATTTGAAAGAACATGGATTTGATTTTGGTTCTCCTAATGAAACTACATTAGAAAGATAATTTATAAGACATTCAAATTAAATTTTGAGTGTCTTTTTCTTAAAATGGCACTGAGACGTGTGCTTGTCTTGATACAAGTGTCGTCGCTTCGCTCCGACAGACAAGCACACGCCTATAAAAAGAGAACTAGAAATATTACTCTAATTCTCTTAATTATTACACTAGTTTCAAAAGTCAGTTACCAATAGTGTAGTTTTTTTATTTTATGAAATAGGTCCGCTTAAAATTTGACTTAATTTTAAATGTTTAATGCTGTTATAATAGTCCCCTTGCGCCACTCCTGTAATAATACCATTTGACACCAACGTTTCAATGGTCGCATTATTAATTTTATCAAATACTTTATTTGGCAAATTCATAATAGTTACAGCAGTTTCAGGGTTAGTATCGTTAAGTTCTTCATCGCTAAACAATTTTAAAATCGCAACTTCGTCCTTGCTAAATATTTCACCAGCCCTTAATGTTTCAATTTTACCACCAACCTCATTAACGTTAGTTTCGGCAAGTGCCGACATAATTCCTGTTATAGGTTCACTATAAACCTTTGTTTCAGTATCATATTTTTTATAATACTTTCCATCATCTGGATTTTTGTAATATCCCATTACTTGACATATTTGCAAATCTTTTATAGCACCTTTCAATTCACCCAATTTAGTATCCTTTAATGCATTAAGAACACCTTTATCACTATCAGAAACATCTAGTAAATCTCCTAGTTTAATTGAATTGATGCCATAAGTTTCATCATTTAATTCGCTGATTGATTTGTCAATAAGTGCTTTGATAGGTCCTGTGACTTCATCACTATAATTAGTTCCATCAAAAGTTTTGTAATACTTATTGTCACTAGTATTTTTGTAATATCCTAATACTTCATAAACTTTCAGGTCACCAATAGTGTTAGGATTTGATAATTGACCTATTGTTTTTCCTGCAAGCACTTTCATAGCACCTGTAACCTGCTTAGTATCATTACCTTCTTTATAAGTATATCTACCGTTGCCAATAGGAGTATAATCCATTACTTGATAAATATAAATATTATTAATAGTTTCAGTTTTGCCCAACTCATCTATTGGGGTAGTATAAAGAGCCTTAATAACACCAGGCGCACTATCCTTTTCAATATCTAACACTTGACCAACTTGCAATGCCTTGATGCGTTCTGATAATTTACTAACTTCCGCATCGGCAATATGCACATAAATACCCGTAACAGGTTCACTATAAACACCTGTTTCGGTATCATATTTTTTGTAATACTTTCCATCATCTGGATTTTTGTAGTAACCCATAGCATCAGCCACTGTCACATCATCAAACACTCCAGAATCATCTAGTTGACCAATCGTTTTTCCTGCAAGAGTTGCCATTATACCCGAAACTTGCTTTTTGCCTTCCAAGTAAGTATAACTACCTTCCTCGCCTTCACGAGTATATCCCATTATTTCATAAACATATAACTCATCAATCGCTGATTGACCGGTCAACTCTTTAATCTTTTTGCCCGCTAAGGACTTCATCGCACCAGTAACTTCTTTTCCGTTATCTTTATAGATATACTCACCCTCAACTGCAGTTTCCTCACGAGTATACCCCATTATTTCGTATAAGCACATATTATCCATCTTGTTTGAGTTCGAAATTTCACCAATAGTTAAACCAGCAATGCCGTCCATAATTCCAGTAACCTTATTATCACCATCAAAGTAAGTATAATTACCTTCCTCACCTTCACGAGTATATCCCATTATTTCATAAATACAAATATCATTTATAGTACTTTCTTTAGATAAATCATCAAGCGTAAATTCAGCAAACGCTTTCATTGTTCCGCTTATAGATTGACCATTATTTGTATAAGTGTAATTACCATCCGTACCCGTACGTTCATAATCTAGAATTTCGTAAATCTTCAATCCTTTGGTAGAACTTTCAAGCGAATTAATAGCCGTAGTCAAAGGCAAATCACTTAATCTTGGGCTAAGCATATCTGATGAAATTGTATGAGTACCATTTGCAAACTTGGCATAATCACCATCTATCGTATATTTAAAATCAACTTCAATTTGATGATTTTCATCTGTATACATCTTACCATTGTATACATAATAGGTGACCTTACTTTGAAGTATAGTGTTTAACAAACCCATACCCTCTTCATCTAATTCCAAAAAATCAATAACATTGTTAAATGTAATAGTATCAATAGTGTCATCTATGGCAGTCTTTAAATCTTTAATAGGCGAATTTTTGATTGTACTAGTGCTAACACCATACAAACTATCGCCTAACAAATTAACGCCAAAATCTTCTTCTATATTATTAAGTGAGTAACCATTAGAACTTTTTGATACACTTTGTATAATTCCAACAACCTTTTTTAGTGTCAAACTTTCAACACCCTCATTATCGGTTATGTTTGACTTAGTCCATTTTTCAACCCTTTTAACACTAATTGATGTATATGCCCAAAATCCAACGCCAAACAAAATTCCTAATGTTGATATAAACCCTATAAACCAGCCCAACACAAACACACCAAAGCCTTTAAATCCCCTTCTAGACTTAACGCGTTCTCTTTTCATACAATTTATCTCCTTTTTGGTTAATTAAAATTTTCTATCATATATTTATTATACTTAAAATCCCTTTAAAAACAAATCAAAATTGATATATTTTTAAATTAATAAATATATT
>JBKSMT010000008.1:0-9672 GCA_046881945.1 Clostridia bacterium | reverse complement strand
GTACTCGTTTATAAGCTCAATGAAGTACAATAATCAAAATTATAATTCAAAGGTATCACAAGCCTTTATAGATGATTTAGAAAATAAAATAAATGACCGCTTAAAACCTAATCAAACCATTAACGATTTGTTAGGACTACTATAAGGAGAATATATGAGAAAACCTAAACTTATTGAAAAAAGGATTAAAGATCGTCAATCTAAGGAACTAGATAAACCTCAATACAAAATAAAAGACCTTTATACCGCTAATGAAGTTATGATGCCATTAGGAGAACATAGTATAAATAAATATTTCCCAATAAAAGATTTTGCTATTTGCCGTTTATGTCCTTGTTGTAATGAATATAGAGTTATTAATGACAGTACATTGCCAAACGTTTATATTTGCAAAGAAGTTCATCCATTTTCTTTAACAATGGCAAAATATATGGAAGATAATAATTTAAATGAAAACTCAAAATTATCATTTAGACAAATTCAACAAATTGAACATTTATATACTAAAGACCAACAACACATGATTATATTTAACTAAGGAGAATATATGAAAACACCACGAATTATTGAACGTATGACTCAACGCCGTGAAGAAAAAAAACTTAATAAACCTAGATACAAAATTGAAAATTTGTATTGTGGTGAAATAGTTTATGTTACTGATTGTAAATTTGTTAAGGGTCCTACTTTTTGGCAATGCGGACATAACAGGACATATAAACATATCAAACCCTTTGCTATATTTTATCACAACATTTATATTGGCGCTCATGATTTTGAAGATAATTATCGTCATGTTATCACTAATCACCCATTACGACAATTGCAATATGCTCAAATAGGTGAATATGCTGTAAATCATGATACATTAAAAGATTTTGATAAATATATGCAACGATATATGATTTCAAACAATCTTAAAAAAAATTCAAGACTTTCAATAAACGATATTAAAGAACTTGAAAATTATGTAAATCAAAAACTATATCCTGAACAAGAAAAAGATAAACTATTTTATTAATACAAAAAAAAGCACCTAATTGTAGGTGCTTTTTGCATAATTTTTAAGATTAATAATTGTAGTCGTAATATTCTCTATCCTTACGCCATTTAGATTTTTTCTTGTAATGTTGTTTAGGGTTAGTGTGTTTTACCTGCTTTGGTATTGGAGTAGATTTTTTTGAACGCCCCATTTTTTCCTTGTTTGCTTTATCCTTAAGTTTCGCAATTTCTTCCAAACTTGATGGTTTTACCCTATCCGCCAGTTCAAACTCAATACGTCTTGTATGAGTATTAGACGCCACCACCATAACTTGAACTTTGGTACCCAACATATATTGATGTTTGCTACCATTGAGTTGCATTGTTTTAGGGTCATAATCATAGTTATCAATAGGTAAATTTTCAAACTTAATCATACCCTCGATAGTATTGTCAAGTTCAACAAACACGCCAAATTCTTGCACACCCGACACAACACCGTCATACACTTCGCCAAGATATTGTTTCATATACAACGCTTTTTTGTAATCGTCAACTTCGCGTTCAACTTCATCTGCACGTTTTTCGGTCAAACTTGATTGCTCACACGCCTTAGCCACAATTTCCTCAAAATGCATACGGCTCTCCTTCGCCTTTTGACCACGTAAACTTGCCTTAATAATCCTATGTATCATAAGGTCAGGATAACGTCTAATAGGTGATGTAAAGTGACAATAGAATGTACTAGCAATACCGAAGTGACCTAGGCACTCAGGCGCATAACGCGCCTTCATCATTGTGCGTAGAATTATCTTATTGATAGTATCTTTGCGTGGGTCATCACCCAGTTCGTCTAATATCTTTTGGAAATCATATGGCTTAATATCCTTTGTGTTGATTTTTGCATTAATATGCAAAGCTTTTAACATATCAATTAACTTTTCAACACGTTCAAGTTCAGGTTTTTCGTGCACACGATATACAAATGGATACTTTTTGCTAAAATAAGTTTTTGCAACCACTTCGTTGGCAAGTATCATCAAGCTTTCAATAAGTTGATGACTTTCATCTATTGGAAGTTTTTCAATCCTGGCGATACTGCCATCTTCATTTTCAAAAATTTGAGGTTCAGGTATATCAAAACGTATTTCACCACGTGCAAGACGTTTTTCCTTAAGTTTTTTTGATATTTCAACATAGTCCATGATATCCTGAGCAATATCACTATATTCGTTAATCAATTCTTGGTCACCCTCAATCATCTTTTGAACTTTGGTATAAGTCATACGATGTTTGCTTATTATTATACCTTCGCTAATGCGACTATTTAATACATTACAATCTTTATCAAGGTCAATAATAACACTTAAAGTAAGGCGTTCAACCCCCTCGCGCAATGAACATATGCCGTTAGATAATTGTTCGGGCAACATAGGGATAACCAGGTCCGAAAAATACACACTAGTACCTCTTATAAACGCTTCATCATCAAGCGCAGACCCTTCCTTTACATAATTAGATACATCTGCAATATGCACGCCTAATCGATATCCGCCCTTTTCTATATGCTCAATTGAAATTGCGTCATCAAAGTCGCGTGAGTCTTCACCATCAATTGTAATAGTATTTAGATGTGTAAAATCTTCCCTTCCTTCACGGTCCTTTGGGGTTACATTTTGTTTGACTTTAGATGCTTCCTTTAATGTATTTTCCTCAAACTTATCTTTAACCTTATAACTACGAATAATTGCTAGTTGTTCGGCTGATACAGTGCCAGATTTACCCAAAACTTCAGTAATTACCCCATGCATTGTTTGATTTAAATCATCAAATATAATTTTAGCAACCACTTTGTCGCCATTATTAGCACCCATTAAATCAGGCTTAAATATTTTAACACTAGGAAATTTAGCATCATCACTATCAACAATAATACCATTTTTGCTAACTTCCAAAGTGCCTACAACATATTCAGTATTGCGCTTAACAATACAAACAACTTCACCTTCAGGATTATAATTATCAATCGCCTGATTAATCCTAACCCAAACTATATCGCCATTAACCGAATTCATAGTAGCATGACGAGGAATAAATATATCAGGCCTTTCCAAATTATCTAAACGTTCGGCAAAAATAAATCCTTTTTGACTTCCGCGCACCACACATTTTATATATCCTCTTGACGTTGGAATATATATATGTTGGTTAGCATCTAGCAACAAATCACCGCTTTCAAGCAATTCCTTAATCATCAATTTAACCGTAGCCCTATCCTTAAGTGTTATTAACGATAATTCTTTTGCCAATTCATCAAATGTTAGATAAACTAATTTATTGTCACTGATAATTTTCAAAATATCCATACTAATCCCCTAACTATCTTTTAATATATTATATCACATTTATTAAAATTTTGTAAAATGTTTTTAAAAAAGTTTTATTTATACAAAAAAACTACTACCTAAAAGATAGTAGTTTTATTTCGATTAAATAAATTCGCCATCATAAATATTAAATGTAATAAAGAATAATATTGATAGCACTACAAGTAATCCAACGCAAATATATATCAATCTTGTAATACGACCTTCGCGTGAACCACCCTTGTTATGAGAATAGTAACTATCTGAATTACCTGTTACAACATTTGTACTATTGCCACCTTGGCCAATTTGCATAAATACAAGCGCAATTGTAGCAACAGCAATAAGTGCCAACATCACTAAAATAATATATCTAACTACTGGGACAAATTTAGTAACCCATTTAGCAACTAATAGTGCATTATTTTTCATAATTCCTCCTAAGCCAAACTTTACGATTATGATTATATCACATATAAATATTTTTTACAAGTGTTTTATTAAAATTTTCACTTTAAAGAACACTAATTTAGCAAAATAATCAACTATCATTATATTTCGACAATAAATTTGTTAATACAAAATTAAGTTATCCACAATCCATTAACATTATCACAAATTCGTTAATATCTTAGCGTCACGACCACTACAAACGCAACTAACATAACCACTGACCATAATATTTGACTAGGCTTGGATACCTTTGGTGCTTCCTTTTTGTTAGCCTTTAAAAAGTTACCTAAAAAGAAAAATCCTAAAGTAATAATCGTAGATGCTAATATAGTAAATGTAGTATTTGATAATCCTCTCATAAATTCGGTTAAATAATTTATAAATCTATCCCACATAAAATTCTCCTAAAATAACTTAGGCATTATTTTACCAACACATCTCCTTCAAATTTGGGATTATTAGGTAAATCCATTAAATGAATAAATGTTGGTGCAATGTCTTTAAGTCCACCATATTGTAGCATACTATGAGTAGTTTTGTCAATAACCATACAAATAACTGGATTTAAACTGTGTGCGGTTTGGATATTACCCTGACTATCTCTCATTTCCTCAGCGTTACCATGATCAGCCGTTAGTAATACAAAATAATCATTATTTAACGCTGTTTCTACTACATCTTTTACACAACCGTCTAGGAATTCCAAAGCATTAACAACTGCATCATAATTACCAGTATGCCCAATCATATCAGGATTTGAAAAGTTTACAATGATTGCATCATGTTTTTGTGATTTTAATGCTTCAACAGTGGCAGTAGCAATTTCTCCAGCACGCATTTTAGGAGTCAGTGCGAAATCGTTGGTTTTTTCAGTTTCAATATGAATACGTTCTTCACCATCAAATGGATGTTCACGTCCACCATTTAAAAAGTAAGTTACGTGCGCATATTTAGTACTTTCGCTAATTTTTAATTGTTTTAAATTCAAACTTGACAAATATTCACTTAATGTACCAGTAATATCATCATCATTATATATATTTGAAATTCTGTCGCCCTTAGCAAAATCACAAAAAGTAATTATATCCATAATATTTCTATCATTAAGTGCTTTAACAGGTTGTTTCATACGATCAGCGCGGAAATTGTAAAATACAAATAAGTCATTGCCATCAAAAGAATATTGTTTGTCGGTTTTAATACGACTAGGTACTACAAATTCGTCAGTAACGCCATTATCATGGCTATGCTTTAGGCAATCATAAGCATTATCAAAACTATAATTTATTTGTTGCATAACATCTAGAGCTTGATTAGTACGTTCGTAGTTTCCTTCTCTATCCATTGCATAAAAACGTCCGCCAATAGTTGCAATCTCGCCAATGCCTATTTGACTTACAGCATCATTGAATTTTTCCAAATAATTAAAACTTGCATTTTGCGCACAATCACGTCCATCAGTAAATGCATGGAAGAACACGCGGTCAATATTATATAACTTAGCCAGTTTAATCAATGCAAAGGCGTGGTTCAAGTCGCTATGAATTTGTTTGTCTGAAAACAATCCCGCAATATGCAATGCCCCTCCATTGTTTTTTAATATTTCAAATTTTTCAACAAATTGTTTGTGCTTAAAAAATTCACCACTTTCAATTTCGTCATCTATTTTTACAGTTGTAGTTTTAATAATACGTCCAGCACCAATAGTAGTATGTCCAACTTCACTTCCACCCATTGCACCAGTGGGCAAGCCAACGCTACGACCATCAGTGTACACCAAACTTGTTGGATAAGTTTGGCGCAAATAATTTAGATATGGAGTGTTAGCATTAGTAACCGCATTAAATTGATTTTGCTCAGCCTCACCATATCCATCTAAAATTAATAATAAACCTTTTCTCATAAATCCTCCCATTAAAAAAGTGGACTAAGCCACTTTTGTTTTAATATTAATTTACACTGCTAATATTATAAAAATTAATTTATTTTAAAATTAAATTTTATTTAACAAATATCTTATTTTAAGTATTTTTTATAATTTATTTTTAATTATATTATTTAATTATTTTTTTATTTAATATTTTATTTTTTATTTTCAATATGTTCAATACAAGGAAGTTTTTTACCTTGCAATAAATCTAGGCTTGCACCACCACCAGTTGAGATGTGTGTAATTTTATTTTCAAGACCCAAATCCTTAACGCTAGCAACTGTATCTCCACCGCCGATTACACTGGTTGCTTTTGCTTTAGCAATATACTTAGCAATCTTACGTGTACCACGACGGAATTTAGGAAATTCATATACCCCCATAGGTCCATTCCAAACAATAGTTTTAGCATCCTTAATAATATGCTTAAAACATTTAGTAGTATGAGGTCCTATATCCATACCTTGAAAGTCCTTAGCAAAGAATCCACTGTTAAAACACTTGCGTTTAGCATTAGCCGAAAAGTCATCCGAACCAAAGTTATCACAAGGAAGTATAACTTTAACTCCCTTTTCTTGTGCTTTATCTAAAGTAGCCTTTGCCAGTTCAATGCTTTTGTTGTCAATCAATGATTTTCCAACCTCGCCACCAATAGCCTTTACAAATGTATATGACATACCGCCACCAATCAAAATTGTGTCAACATTGTCAAGCAGATTTTCAATCACTGGTAATTTATCGCTGACCTTAGCACCTCCTAGCACTGCAACAAAAGGATGTTCAGGCTTGGTTAGAACCTTGTCAAACATTTCAAGTTCCTTTTCAACCAAAAAACCTACAACACTAGGTAAATATTCAACAACACCATAAGTTGAAGCATGCTTACGATGAGCAGTAGCAAAAGCGTCAAATACAAACACATCAGCAAAACTTGCTAACAACTTAGCAAATTCATTATCGTTATCTTCCTCTTCCTTATAAAACCTTATGTTTTCAAGTATTGCGACGTCACCATCTTGCATTTTGTCTAGAGCTTTGGTGCAATCCTCATCTTTAACATCCTCAATAAATATAATATTCTTTTGCAACAACTTACTTAATCTTGCTTCAACTGGGCGAAGTGATAATTTTGAATCCACAGCACCATTAGGACGACCTAAATGCGAGCAAAGAATTACTTTGGCATTATGTGATACCAAATATTCAATAGTTGGCAAAGCCTCAATAATTCGATTGTCATCAACAATCTTTAAATCAGCGGTTAGCGGAACATTGAAATCAACACGTACTAATACTCTTTTCCCGCTAACATCAATATTATTTAAGGTTTTATTCATAAAAAATCTCCTACTATTAACTTTTGTATAGTATTACCTTAACCACATTGTAACATATTTTTTTAAAATCTCAAAACGAAATTACAACATTTTCTAAATTTTGTATAAATTTTACCCTTATTAAGATATTGAACTCCTCTTTTGGTACATATAAAATAATGATTAGTATTATTTTTTAATTTTTCGTATTTAATATCGTTATCATTCATACATATTAAAACATTAGCCTGCGAATTATCGTATATCTGATTGGTTATTAGTACTATTTTATTATTAATGTTTAAATACGCTTTATTATACTTTATTAAACTTACCTTACCATTTATACATACCACAAAGCGCTTATGTTTAACCCCATTTTGATTTACTATACCATATACTACAATAGGGCAATTTAATTTATGATTTAATTCCAACAATTCCTTACCTACAATGCTTTTGCTAATATGCTTAATATTATCAATTTCGTAAAAAATATTTTGATTAAATAACACCAAATCCGCACCAACACTTTGAGATAAATCATTGATATAAAATCGCTTATAACTGCCACCTACCACAAATACAAATTTCATACACCATAATATGAATATATATTTTAGTTTGATACAAAAAAAACTCCACAATATTAATGGAGTTTTTATCTTTATTAAATTTTAATATTATTATAATATATTGCTAAAATATAAAATGTAATCCATAACCAAATAGTAAACTTGGAATTATTATCATTGCCATTATAAATAATATTTCCTTAACATTTTTATCTTGTTTAAACAGTATCATTAAGCCTAGTCCAGCATTTACTGAAAGCCCTGTAAGTATTGCACCAAAACTTAGCCCGCCCAATAAGTAAAGTTCGGTAATCACTACTGACGACGCGCAGTTAGGTATTAAACCTATCAGTACTGCGAATACTGGTTGCAATGCGCTACTCTTAGTTAAAAATTTAGTCAAATTATCCTCACCAATCCACTCGATAATCATACCAAACAATACATTTATCACCAATATAAACAATATTATTTTAAGACAATGTAATAATGGGTGCTTCCAGTCAAATTTATTTGTTTCCAAATCGTGATTACAGCAACCTATATGTTCCGCCTTTGCCAACTTACTTTCACCACTCATTTTTTCATATTCTTCTTTATCGACCTTTAAATTATCATAGCCCTTGTCATGATGTTTTTCATCATGATTATGATCGTGATGCTCATTCTCCTCGTGCTGATGTTCGTCTTCATTGTTAGTTTGTTTTTTATCAAATTCATATTTATTATGTATATTTTGTGTCTTAAATATTTTTGGATATAACAACATTGCTAAATACCCTATAACTATACCTAACACAATTTTACAAACTATCAATAATAATAGTGGAAACCAACTATTCCCATGCGATAACATTATTGGCAATGCCTCATCGCTAGTTGCAATATACACCGCAAGCAACGCACCTATTGACACTGTTCCTTTTGTAAATAAGTCTGTAGTAATAACCGAAAATCCGCATTGTGGCAAACTTCCAAATAACGAGCCAAATACAGGGCTTGCCTTACCCTTTAACATTTTGGATTTCTGAAATTGCATTATACGTTTGTACTCTAAAAACTCAATCAAAAAGTACACCGCTAATAATATCGGTGCAATCTTCAATGTATCTAGTAACGCATGTTCAACTACATGCCAAACTTCGTGCATAATTCTCCTTTTTAGAAAAAAAATGGAGCTGATAGCGGGAATCGAACCCGCGACAGCGTCTCAAATTTCGCTTACCTTCATTTTGCTATCCGCAAAATTTATTCTTTGCTCGTTTGTTCCTTTCCCCTTCAAATTATTTATTTGTGGGGACCCCAATTAGTTGGAGGTCGCTATTTTTAATTTTACAACCATTAATAATCAAGTTTAATATTGGAGCTGATAGCGGGAATCGAACCCGCGACCTCCACCTTACCAAGGTGACGCTCTACCGACTGAGCCATATCAGCATGTGGGGCAAATGCCCCAAAATACTAAAATCCGTCCATTATTATAACCTCCGTATTTAGGGTTTTATTTACTTGGTTTTTCCTTACCAAGGTGACGCTCTACCGACTGATCCATATCAGCACACAAATTTCTATTACATTATAGTATATCATAGACCCTTTGTCAAGCATTTAATTTAAATATTTCTGCTCAATAAACATTTTTATAAAAACAAAAAAAAGAAGTAGTTGGGTTAACTACTTCTTTGTTAATTCAATTCGTATCTTAATATTTACTAGTTCAAGGGTATTTTTCGTATGTTTTTAGAGTTACCACTCTACACTTATTCATCAATACTGTTAAAGTATTGCGTCGACTTTAAAGATATTCTCTTTAAAAGGAGGTGATCCAGCCGCACCTTCCGATACGGCTACCTTGTTACGACTTCACCCCAGTCATCAGTTTTACCTTCGGCAGCTTCCTCCCATTGCTGGGTTAGACCACTGACTTCGGGTACCCCCGACTCCCATGGCGTGACGGGCAGTGTGTACAAGACCCGGGAACGCATTCACCCCGACATTCTGATTCGGGATTACTAGCAACTCCGTCTTCATGTGGGCGGGTTTCAGCCCAC
>JBKSMT010000007.1:0-11402 GCA_046881945.1 Clostridia bacterium | reverse complement strand
TGTTCATGATTTAAAAAGGAAGTTAAATTATAATTCAATTAAATGTTTTTTTGATTGTGCTAATGGTGCTAGCGTTGATGTGGTGCGCAATGTATTTACTGGCCAAGAAATTATAGGTGATGAGGCAACTGGAAGATATATTAATGATGGTTGTGGTGCGATTTGCTTAGAAAAATTGAAAAAGTTATGTAAAAAAAATAAGAAGATAGGATTTGCGTTTGATGGAGATGCTGATAGAGTTGTTGCGATTGATGAGTATGGCGAAGTAATTGATGGAGACATGATTTTATATATTTTAGCAACTCAAATGATTGGTTATGGTGATAGAGTTGTTGGTACGCAAATATCTAGTATGGCGTTAGAAAATTCTTTAAAAGATTTAGGTATTAAACTGATTAAGGAAAAAGTTGGAGCCAAGTTTGTTGGTGAGAAAATGATTAAAGAAAAAATCTTATTAGGAGGAGAGAGGTGTGGACATATATTTTTAAATAAGTTTTATAGTGATGGGGTTGCTATTGCCATTGAATTATTAAATATTTTAAATAGAACCAAAATGAGTTTTGTCGAGTTGTTGAAGGGATATAAAAATACATTTATTTGTAACGAGAATTTAGAAGTTGGAGATATATGTATTAGTAATTACGAAAGCATTAATAATGGGATTAGGGTTGTGGTGCGTAAAAGCAATACAGAAAGTGTGTTGAGAATTTTGGTGGAGGGTGAAGATGAGTTGGGTGTTAAGGAGAAAATAAATGAGATTAAAAATAGTTTTGGGGCAAGTTAAATGAAGTTAAATGATATATTAAATGAGGAACGCGTTAGATGTTTAGGTGCAGATAAAAATGCTTATGTTAATAGTATAAATAATAATCAGGCCAAGCAAAAGGGAGTTAATGTTCAAACTGCGGATAAAGTTATATTTCCTGAGCCTTATGAAAATGCAAGGCATTATTACAATAAATCTAATTTCAACTCACAACAAGATGTTAACAAGACGGAAGAAAAAACCAAAAATAATAGTGTAAATAATGCTCCTATGTTTGATATTAAGTCAATATTACCTATGCTTATGGGTGGAAATTTTAATAATATGCTAAGCCCACTGATGTCAATGTTGGGAGGAGGAAAGGGTGGAAATAATTTTGATGTTGCAAAGATTTTTGAAATATTTAAGCCTAAATCCAAACAAAAAAAAGATTGTAATAATGAGGAGGAGATGTCTTCAAAATTTGATGACTTTGTAATTATTGACGAGTAAATTTAAACAAAAGTTATATAAAAAGAGAGTTTGTTAAATCAATCTCTCTTTTTACAAATTAAATTTTTAAATATTAAGCAATTAATTTAAAACGTGTTTTAATCCTTTTTTGTTACTAACTTTATACAAAACAATTTTTTTACCAATTTGAGTAATTACATCAGCACCTGTTTTTGTAGCAAGTTCAGCAAGGCCATTTTCATCTAACTTGTCCATGCTTGGATTTAAACTGATTTTAATCAATTCATGGTTAAATAATTCTTGCTTAATTTGTTCGTATACTTGCAAGTCAAAACCATCTTTACCTACCCAAACGGTTGGCTTAATAGTGCTTGCTATACTGCGAAGTTGTATGCGTTGTTGTTTAGTTATCATAAATTTCTCCTTTTATTTTATTGATTTTAATCTACTAATTCAAATTCCAAATTGCCCATACAAATAGTGTCGCCTTCTTTGGCGCCTGCTTCACGAATTTTGTCCATAATTCCATCTTTTTCAAGACGATATTGGAAGTATCCATTTGAAGCTGTATCGGTAAACACAATTCCGCGTTGAAGATTTTGAATATATCCGCCACTAACTCGATAAGTGTTATTATCAATTTTTTCAATGTTAAGTGAAGTGATGTCTTCAACATGAAGTTCGTGTTTTTCGACTTCGATAGGTTTTGGTTTTGGTAAAGTTTGAAGTTTATCGTAAATGGTTTTAATTAATACATCAACATTATTGTGTGTAATTGAACTGATTGCAATAATTTCGCCATCAAAATTTGTGGTATTTTTAAACTCATCAATACGTTGGTCAAGGTCATTAATTAAATCAGTTTTAGTAAACACAACAATTTGAGGAAGTTTGCTTAAATGTTGACTATATAATTTTAATTCGTTATTAATCATATTGAAATCGTCACTAGGTATATTACCATAGTAGCCTGAAATATCAATTACGTGAACTAATAATCGTGTGCGTTCGATATGTGCTAAAAATTCATGGCCAAGTCCTGCGCCATCAGAAGCACCTTCAATAAGTCCCGGTATGTCGGCTACAACGAAATTATTATCATAATATTTAACTACACCTAGATTTGGGTGAAGAGTGGTAAAATTGTAATCAGCAATCTTAGGACGTGCATTACTAATAACTGAAAGTAAAGTGCTTTTACCAACATTTGGTTTACCAACCAAGGCTACATCTGCAATTGTTTTTAATTCAAGGATTACGTCGTATTTTTTAGTTTGTTCGCCTAATTGAGAGAAGTGGGGCGCCTGTCGAGTTGGTGACTTAAAGAATGCATTACCCTTACCGCCACGACCGCCTTTTAAGCAAATATACTCAAGCCCATCTTCGTACATATCGGCTAGCACTTTGCCACTTTCTACGTCCTTAATTACGGTTCCGCAAGGGACGATTATACGTAGGTCATCACCTTTTTTGCCATAACAAAACTTGCCACTACCATTTTGTCCATTAGGTGCAAAGAATTTTTTTTCGTACATAAAGTTATTAAGAGTATTAACCTTATCGCTGGCTACAAATATAATGCTACCACCATTACCACCGTCGCCACCATCGGGGCCACCATTTGCTACATATTTTTCGCGGTGAAAACTAACAACGCCGTCACCGCCGTTGCCTGCCTTAATTGATATTGTTGCCTTATCTAAATACATATTATTTCCTTTTACATATAAATTTTAATTTACAATTTTCACATTGGGGATTTTGTGATTTGCAATAGTATCTTCCAAACCAAACCATTTGTATATGAAATTTTGCTTGATATTTAGCAGGTACTATTTTTAATAAATCTTGTTCGCATTTATCCGGAGTGCTATTAGGTGATGTTAGTCCCAAACGTTTACTAACGCGGTGAACGTGAGTATCGACTGCAATACTAGGTACATTAAATGCTTCAGCCAGTACTACGTTTGCAGTCTTGCGCCCAACACCAGCAAGCGAGCATAGTTTATCCAAAGTATTAGGTACTTCGCCATTGAAATCATTAACAATGCTATTAGTTGCTAGCATAATTGAACGTGATTTATTATTATAAAACCCGCAACTATGGATAATTTGTTTTAATTTGGTTTCGTCTAATTCCAACATCTTTTCAGGCGTTGGAGCGATTTTAAACAATTCCTTAGTTACCACATTAACACGCTTGTCAGTACATTGTGCAGATAATATTACCGCCACCAGTAGTTGATATGGTGTTGAGTAGTTCAGTTCGCATTTAGCCTCAGGAAATTGAGTATTCAAAAAATCCAATATGATATTAATTTTTTGTTTCATAACTATATTTTAGCAAATAATATTATTATAGTCAAGACTAGTTAAAAAAATAATAAATAATTTATTTAATAAATTTTATGTGGAGTATCTTGAAAGTTGTTTAAATTTATTTCAAAAATACCTTTAAATGACATAAACTTGTTTTGATTAATGATTTGCCTAGCAACCGGTATTAAGTTGTTGCCTAGTTTGACGGATATACCGCACGAACGTGAAAGGCTGTGAGGGGTGTTAATTATTGAGCAAAATCCGTTAAATTGTTTTAGTAAACTATAAAAGCGCATTGTGTCGGTGCGTGAAGTAAACATAACTATTGTATATTTCATATTTTTCTCCTATATATCACTATATTTTTTTATTTTTCATATTGTGTTATATGATATATTTAGACAATGCAGCAACAACATATCATAAGCCGTATGTTGTTAAGCAAGAAATTACTAAGGCTATAAATTCATATACTGCCAATGCTGGACGTGGAGGTCATAAACTGGCACAGCTTAGTGCTGAAAAGATTGCTCAAGTACGCGAAAAAGTACTTAAATTATTTAATACACAAAATCATACTTGTATATTTACATCGGGTTGTAGCAGTGCTCTTAATTTGGCTATTTTAGGTAGTTGTAAGCAAGGTGGACACGTGATTACTACGTATTTGGAACATAATTCAGTATTAAGACCGCTTGAATATTTGAAAGGTATTGGCAAGATAGACTATACTATTGTGGATAAAGTGGATAGTGAAACTATTGAAAGCCAAATCAAGCCTAATACTTATATGGTAATAACAACTCAAGCAAGTAATGTTACAGGCGAACGTGTGGATGTTTTAGAAATTAATAAAGTGTGCAAAAAATACAATTTAATACATCTGGTTGATACTGCACAAGGTGCGGGGCATATTTTTGATGATTTAAATAATATTGATATGATAGCATTTGCTGGACATAAGGGCTTGTATGGATTAGGTGGAGTTGGCGGATTGGTGGTAAACAATGATATAAAATTACAACCTATTGTATTTGGAGGAACGGGTACGGTAAGTGAAAGTTTGACTCAGCCTGATATGATGCCTGAAGGATTTGAGGTTGGTACCTTACCTAATATACCTATTATAAGTTTAGGTGCGGGTATTGATTATGTGATTAATAACAAGAATTATTTACTAACTAAAGAGCAACGATTGCATAATCAAGTAATTGAGATGTTTAAAAATTTAAATTATGTAACTACGTACTATGCTTCGAATTCGGTTGGTGTATATAGTTTTAATGTGGGAAATTTGGATAGTAGTTTTGTTAGTGATTACTTAAATGAAAAGTTTAGTATATGTACTCGTAGTGGACTGCATTGTGCACCACTTGTGCATAAACATTTTAATACTCAAAATCAAGGCATGGTGCGTGTTTCGCTTTCGGCAGATAACACTATTGACGATATAATTATTTTAGAAAAAGCTCTTAAAGGTTTAAAACAATTTATAAATTGACACTGTAAAAGAATTAATTTCATATAAGTTAATATGAAGTTGAATTTAAATGAATATAAACATATACATTTTGTTGGTATTGGTGGGGTTAGTATGTACTTGCTTGCCATATACTGTAAAAATTTAGATATAAACGTAACAGGAAGTGATATTACCTTAAATAAATATGTGCAAAAATGTAAAGATAATCAAATTATTGTACATCTTGGTCATAATCGCAAAAATATTAAAGGGGCTGATTTGCTTGTGTGTACTAGTGCTATCGATAGAAATAATGTTGAAATTACTGAAGCCTTAAATAATAGTGTTGAGGTTATTGATAGAGCTGATTTGCTTGCAACTATATGTAAAAATTATAAATGTGTTATAGGTATTAGTGGCACACATGGTAAAACTACCACAAGCGCAATGATTTATCATATATTACGTGAGTGTGGCAAAAGTGTTTCGTGTCATATTGGGGCAGATATTTTAGGTGCTAGGCTAAATCCTAAAGATGATTATTTGGTTCTAGAGTGTTGTGAGTATAATCGAAGTTTTTTAAAATTTGATTGTGATGTTGCAATAGTGTTAAATATTGACAACGACCATTTGGATTGCTATGGTAATATGTATAATTTGCGTAATGCATTTAGAATATTTTTAAAGCGAGCTGAAACTAGATTTATATTTGACAATATAACAACTAAATGTATTAAAAATAAAGCAATTAGGATTAAACCACCGCAAGTACTAAGTTTAAATCAGTTTAACAGTGAGGGTAATAGTTATTTGCTAGATAATGTTTATGGCGAGCATAATATAAACAATGCTACGGTGGCGGTTAATGTTTGTTTGGAGTTAGGGTTAAAATATAGTAAAATATATAATGCGTTAAAAACATTTTTACCCGCAGGTCGTAGGTGTCAAAAGTTGGGCGTGATTGAAAATTGTGATATTATTACCGATTATGCACATCATCCAAGCGAAATTAAGTGTATATATGATAGTTTGAAACTTAAATATAATGACGTTTATTTAATATTTCAGCCACATACATATTCGAGGACTAAAATATTAATACACGATTTTGTTAAATTGTTTAGCGGTGTTGATAATTTGTTTATATATAAGGAATATCCTGCGCGCGAGTCTAAAAGTAAAGGTTATAGTGCTAAAAAATTGACTGAGTATTTAGATAATGCAATATATATTAAAAATTTAAGTCAGTTACAAAAATGGATTAAGGGCAAAAAGTTTAATTTTGGCTCGTGTGTGGTGTTTGTTGGTGCTGGAGATATAAATATCATTGCCGAAGAAATTTTAAGAAAATTAATAAAACGAAGGTATTGATGGAGTCGTTAGTTGATAAAGTAAACGTGTTAAGGCTTTAAGTTGGTAAAATTTAAAAGAAATTTATAAAAAGGGTTGACAACTGAAAAATTTTCCTTTATAATATCATAGCAAAGAAAATATTATGTAGGAGAAGAATTATGCAACAAAATATACATCCAGATTATCACAAAGTTACTTTCGTTTGTGCTTGTGGCAACAAATGGGAAGGTGCCTCTACTATGGCTGGTGATGAAGTTAAGTTAGAAATTTGTAGTGCTTGTCACCCATTCTTTACAGGTAAGGGCGATAAGGTTGTTGACGTTAAGGGTCGTGCTGACAAGTTTAGAAAAAAACATAACTTGGAAAATAAATAGCAATTTTAAGTATCTGGTTTTTTCACATCTTATTTTGATTGTGAGAGGGCTGGATACTTTTTTTGTGTTTAAAAAATATTGACTAAAGGAAATGTTATGTGTAAGTTAAATATAGTAAGGAAGATTGCTAAAAATCGATTAAGTCTTGCAGGGATTGATGAAGTGGAGGCTGACTATATAATAAGTTACGAATTTAATATCCCAATTACAGATATTGCTTTTACTAACTGCGATTTGACTAAAAAGCAATATAATAACATTATCAAAAAAGTCAAGCTTAGGTGCAGGCATAAGCCTATAACTAAAATATTTGGCAAGGCGTATTTTTATGGGTTGGAATTTAAGGTCAATCAAAATGTGTTATCGCCAAGATTTGATACCGAGATATTAGTAGATAAGGCACTTGAGGTTATAAAACCTAACGATCGGGTACTTGATTTATGTACTGGTAGTGGCTGTATAGCAATTAGTATTGCAAAACAAGTTAATGCGTATGTTGAGGGTTTGGATATAAGTAAAAAGGCATTGAAGATTGCCAGGAAAAACGTAAAAAAACATAACGTAAATGTTGATATGTATCAATCTAATATGTTTGATAAAGTTCAAGGTAAATTTAATGTTATAGTATCTAATCCGCCATATATCGAAACAAGTGTTGTTTCAATGCTTGATGATGAAGTTAAGTTTTATGACCCTAAGCTAGCGTTAGATGGTGGTGTTGACGGACTTTATTTTTATCACCAAATTGCAAAGGATGTAAAAAATTATTTGTTAGATGGTGGTGTGCTGATTATGGAAATAGGATATAATCAAGGCGAAGCGGTAAAAGATATATTTAAAGATATTGCAAAGGATATAAAAATTGTAAAAGATTATGGATTTAATGACCGTGTGGTTATAGTTAAATTTTAGGAGAAAGTATGGTAGGTAAATATAAGGTTGTAACACTTTGCGGTAGTACAAAGTTTAAAGATGACTTTATGCGTGAGCAAAAGCGACTTACGCTTGAAGGTAATATTGTTATAAGTGTTGGTTTGTTTGGTCATAGTGGCGATAGTGAAGTTTGGGAAAATATGGACGAAGGGGCATTAACCAAAACAAAACTTATGCTTGATGATATGCATAAGCGTAAAATTGATATGGCTGACGAGATATTTGTAATTAACAAAAATGGCTATATTGGCGAAAGTACTCGTAACGAAATAGAATATGCGATATCTAAGAACAAAAAAGTTGAGTTTATGGAAGAATTAAAATAAAAAGATATAATTAAAAGGAGAGTAAATATGCTATCTAAATTGAAAGATATTAAAACTAGATATGAAGCGTTAAGTCAGGATATTATTAATCCTGATATTATTGCGGATAATAAGGAGTGGCAAAAGCGTGTTAAAGAACATAGCGGACTTCAAGCCATTGTTGAAGAATATGATAAGTATGTTAAGTTTGAAAACGATATAGTTGAAAATGAACAAATGCTTGATATGGAAACTGATGTTGAAATGCGTGAAATGCTAAAGGAAGAAATTCAAAATCTTAAAGATGCTTTAAAACAAAGTGAGGAAGATTTAAAGATATTGTTACTTCCTAAGGATGAGAACGATACCAAAAATGTTATTATGGAATTTCGTGGTGGTGCTGGCGGTGAGGAATCGTCACTTTTTGCACACTCATTAATGCGTATGTATAAGATGTATTGCGATAGTCACAAGTTTAAGTTTGAAGTGCTTGATATTGAAGAAACCGAACTTGGTGGTGTTAAATATGCAATGGTTATGATTAAGGGTAAAAATGCATATGCTACCTTTAAGTACGAAAGTGGTGTGCATCGCGTCCAACGTGTGCCAGAAACTGAAAGTCAAGGTCGTGTTCACACATCAACTGCAACTGTTGCTGTGTTGCCTGAAGCGGAAGAAGTTGACGTTGAATTGGATATGAAAGATATTCGTATTGATTTGTATCGTGCGAGTGGCGCGGGCGGTCAACACGTTAATAAAACTGAAAGTGCAATTCGTCTTACTCATGCTCCAACTGGTATTGTGGTTGCATGCCAAGATGAACGTAGTCAAACTCAAAACAAGGAAAAAGCATTTATGATGTTGCGTGCAAAGTTATATGATTATTATCAACAACAAAAAGATGCGGAATATAAGGATAATCGCAAATCGCAGATAGGTACAGGTGACAGGAGTGAACGTATTAGAACTTATAACTTCCCTCAGGGACGTGTGACCGACCATCGTATTGGATTAAGTTTGTTTAATATATTAAACTTTATGGATGGAGATTTGGACGAAATGTTCCGTTCTCTTGCTATTGCTGACCAACAAAAGAAACTGGCTTCAAGTCAAGAATGATTATAGTTGAAATTATTTAAAACTTATTTAATAATAAAAAATAATAAAAATTATTAAAATTAATTTAAAAAATAAATTTTATAAATAATATATATTGATAATAGATGATTTTAGGAATAAAATAATAATCAATTTTTAATTTTAATATATTTAAATTCAAATAAATAAAAATAATTAAAAACATTTTACAAAAATTAAGAATATATGTATAATAATATCAAGGAGGGATTTTATGTCAGAAAAAACAACTAAAACAACAACCACAACAAAAACTTCTTTTTGGGGGTTAAACAAAATCTCGTTTTATACAATGGCAACTGCCGCAATATTATATTTGGTGGCTGCAATATTGTCATTAATTAATGCAACCAAGCTAGCAACTGCTGTAGGCGTATTACAAGGCTTTGCAACTGCTATTATGGTTTGTATTGTGGCTGTGCTTGCATGGAAGTATGCACGACACAAAACAACTGCATGGAAAGTTCTTTACTTTGTATTCCTAGGTCTAGTAATTTTAGGTATTATTATTCCTTTGATTGCTGTGTAATGGCTATAAAAATCTTACCTTCAAGGTAAGATTTTTTTTACTTTAAAATGATTTTGATAATGATAATTAATACTTGAATCGTGTTAATTAATAAATTGTTAAATTTGTTGATTTTTTTATTATAAAGTGATATAATTTTAAAAAAGGAGATTGTTATGGCGGTAAGGAAATTTGTTAAATTGGATAGCGAAAAGGGATATCTTGATAACAAAGATGATATCAACTATTACATTTCAACATTAATGCGTAAGGTTGCGTTTGGTAAGATGTTGGGTGATTTTGACGAAAATGGTTTGTATGTAATCAATCAAAAGATTGTTAACGAACTTATCAAAATGCCAAAGGTTGTAGTTGAAGTTATTGAGGACTCGGACCTTATTCGTAGTAAAGTTAAGGCAGATTCATTTTTCCACTTCATATTATCGATAGAGGATAATAAGGCTGTATTTAAGTTGTTAGAGAAAATACCATATCAATCTAATCGTGATTTTAATGTTGGCGTATATAGCAATATTAATGAATATGTGTTGGACGAAATGATTGTTACTGATAAAGATTTTAATCGTAATGCATTGTATGAAAAGTATAATATTTCGGTTGAAAACAATGGTGAAGTATTGTCAATATTTGATATGGATGAATTGAGCATTGCGTTATATTATAATATTGTTGAAAAACTTAAAGTTAATTATTTGGTTCAAAATGAACTAATTTTAAAGGAAAAAGAACTTGAAAGTGTTGAAGCTGATTATTTTGAGTCTATGCTAAATGTGCTTGCTGAGTTTAAGGAATTTGGCGATAAAGTGGTAACTAGTGTTAAGGAGGATTTGGCTCAAAAGCATAGTTTTGTAATCATATCAAAACCTTTTTTCCAAAAAACTGTAAACGAAATTGTAGATAGTTATATTGACTTTCATATTCAAGATTTGTCACCTGAATTAAAGGAGCAAGTATTAAATCGTATTAGGGAGATTAAGGCGGAATATTATCAAAGATTTAAAGCATTACTTCCAGTCCAAATCGGTAATAAGGCTGGTGTTAGATTTGATGCTAATCAAATTTTGCAAGAAGGTATTATTGGAGGCTTAGCGCAAGAAATTTCTACTAAGGGCTTTACAAGTTCTGATGTTAGAAAAATCCTTATAGACGAAGATGAATTGCAATTACCTATTGCTAAAATCAAGGAAATTGTTAACGAAAACGAGGAAATTTGCAAGCGGGATAATGCAAGGGCGGTTGATATTACTAAGGGTAGAGAAAAAACTGCTAAATTTTATGCTGATTTGGAAAAGGAAAGCAAAGTAGAATTATTAAAGCCTGACACTACTTTAATTAAATCAAAAATTGATGAAAGAGTTGAAGTGAAAAAAGAGCCGGTTAAACAACAAAAGCAAGAAAATAAAGAAAACGTAACAGTGGTAACTGCGCCAAAAGTTACGTCGAAGGAAACTAAAAAACAAAACAATAATTCATCTGGAAGAATAGCTAATGGTGGTACAAATGGTAAAAAACAAGAACAAAAGAAACAGGAACAATCAACTATAAAAACAGTAAATAATACAAATAGTGGACAATCCAATAATCAAGTAAGCGGTTCAAGAATTGTTATTACTGGAACATTTGGATCGAATTCTAACAATGTAGATAAAGATAAATCTCAACGATTGCGCGATTCGGTAGTTAAAAGTGTGGAAAATCAAAATGTTAGAGTGAATGCTCCTCAGGTTGACGATGGTTTTAAATTATAAAAAAATATGCAAACGATTTAATT
>JBKSMT010000006.1:0-2269 GCA_046881945.1 Clostridia bacterium | reverse complement strand
AGTCATTAGGGTTTTTATTGTTTTCAACCGCCCTTTTGAGCGATTGCATTGTTAATATACCACACTTTAAAATTAATGTCAACACTTTTTTGAAAAAAAATTTAAAAATTTGCAACTTTTTTTGAAAAAACTTTATTTTTTTAAATTTTTACCCTAAATTGTCCAAATTTTAACTAAAATTCAATGTTTTAACACTAAATTACCATACCTATTGTATATTTTAACACTTAAAACATAAAAAAATAGACGTAAAATTACGCCTATCCTTATTATTAATTGTTTATCTTAAACTTTCTAATGCACGTAATGTGTGGTCAATGTTCATTTCAATAAAACCGTCTTTATCAGCAACTTTCTTTTCAGCATCAGTATTAGGATTAATAATCACATTATACATATCGCTTAAGAACTTGTACACATCAGGATACTTTTCATTTAATGCTTTAATCATTGTGATATCGCCAGCAATATTGTTGTCTCCACCGCGCATAAACTTTAAATCTCTTGCTTCTAGTACTAGCATATCAGCAACAGTTGCCATATTATCAATAGCAGAAAGCTCCTTACTTGAACGCTTAAGTTCTGGATTTTTAGATTTTTCAACATCACGTAGCATATTGCAGTACGCACTATTATAAATTCGTCCCATATTTTCCTCCGTAATGCCAACATTATATCATCTTGTTTACTTTTTTGTCAAATAAATATTCAATTATTTTGTTAATACTTGTTCTTGATTTTGTTTGTGTTGATTTTGACTTACACATTTGCCATACTGTCTACTTGATAATAAACTAGTTTCCTGCGGTTCGGTTTTATTCTCTTTACCATATTTGCGATAAGCCAAAACACTAGTCTTTTTATTACGGAATAACAAAAACTTAATCAAACTCATATAGCCCTCCAAGTTGTTGTAATTATATCATATATGTTTAAAATTTCAACATTTTTTAAAAATTTCTACAATAATCCCATTGCCTTTTTACATCTTGCAATAGTTTCTTGTGCCACTACGCGAGCCTTATCAGCACTCTTTTGCATAAGTGCGTGTAATTCTTCCTTATTAGTTAAGTAATAATTGATTTTTTCACGGATTGGACGCAAATGATTATTAACAGCTTCAGTAGCGCGTGCCTTTAATGTACCATAGCCTTGACCTTGCAAACTTTCGACCACTTCCTCAATAGACTTATCTTCCATAACGGCAATAATGGTAAGTAGATTTGATACTCCTGGTTGAGTTTCTGGTGCATATTGAATAATTCCAACGCTATCAGTTACAGCACGTTTGATTTTGCGAGCAGTTTCTTCTTCACTTTCTTGCAAATAAATTATATTGTTAGGGTCATCATCACTTTTGCCCATTTTACTCTCTGGGTTTAATAGCCCCATAATTTTAGCTCCTACTTTTGGCACAAAATAGTTTGGTTCCATTACACTACGACCAAAACGGGAGTTAAAACGCTTAGCAATATCGCGCGCTAGTTCAACGTGTTGCACTTGGTCCTGACCAACTGGCACAAGAGATGTGTTAAACAACATAATATCGCCAGCCATAAGCACTGGATAAGTAAACAATGCGGTACTAATGCTCTTTTCACCTTTTGCAACATGGTCCTTATATTGAGTCATACGACTAGCCTCTCCCATCATAGTTACACAGTTAAGCAACCAATTCATTTCACTGTGCTCTGGCACCATTGATTGAACATAAATACAACTCTTTTCAGGGTCAATACCGCATGCTAAAAAACACGCATATTGCTCATATGTGCGTTCCAACACATCTTTAGGGTTCATTTCAACCGTATGTGCATGAAGATTAGCAATTGCAAAATAACAAGCATATTCATCTTGCAATTTCTTCCAGTTGCGCAAGGCTCCAATATAATTTCCAATTGTAAGTTTGCCCGTAGGCTTAGTAGCACTATATAACACTTTCATAATTTTCTCCTTAATCTTATATTTTGATAGCCTTTATTTAAAAACAAAAACCTTCGAATTAACGAAGGTTTGTAAAAAACTTAAATGCTATCTTTCAACCATCGTATAATCAGATATTAAATTGCTTTGCCAACGTTTCATACGATAGCCTCCCTTTTATAATTAATAGTATATTACAATAAATTTTGATTGTCAATAAAAATATGATAAATTTACTAAAAGTTTATCAAATTTTAATAATCATAATCACTATTATAGTAATATATGTTAGTAAATTTAGTATTTTAATAACTTAATATTAATAAATTTTTTCTATTGACAAACC
>JBKSMT010000005.1:0-5599 GCA_046881945.1 Clostridia bacterium | reverse complement strand
TTTTTAGTTAAATGTAATTTAGTCAAGGATACAAAAGATGTATAAAGTATTTAAAATCTTGATATTGCCATTACTTTGTGTTGAACTTGTATTCTTGATTTTTTATAAGTTGATAATTTCACCATTGATAGGTTCAAATTGTTCTAAAATGCCTACATGTTCGATTTATATGATGCGTTGTATTTTAAAATTTGATGCTATTACGGGTGTTGTTATTGGCATTAAAAGGCTTTCTAGATGCACCAAAACACATAAGGGTGGATTAGATTTAGAACCATTAAATATATTAGGAGTGTACAAATGGGTATGTTAGATTTTTCACAAATGCTTATCACTAAAGCATTCTGGGGTAAATGTATTGACTTGTTTGTAAAATGGATAGGAAATTATGGTTGGGCAATAATATTATTAACTATTGCCATTAAGTTAATTTTGACACCACTTGATATTATGCAAAAGCGCGTAAACGCTAAAAATGCTAAAATGCAAGCCATAATGCAACCTGAATTACAAAAAGTTCAACAACAATATCCTGGAGATAGAAATAAATTAAACCAAAAACAAATGGAGCTGGCTAAAAAATATAACTTTAATATGACGGGAACGTGTGTAATATTGCTAGTTTCAATGGTTGTAACTTTAACAGTGTTTACATCTTTGTTTATGGGTATTAATGCTCTATCTAAAAAGCAAGAAAATGTTGCTTTTAATGAAATTTACCAAACTTATCAACAATCTCAACAATATATTGTTGATAATCAACAAGATTTTTTAAATGATAATCTTGAAATTGACCAAGCCAAAGTTGACGCTTACATCAATCAGCAAGTAAATGCTAAATTTGATAGTCAATCGTCAAAATATAGTTTTATGTGGGTTAAAAACGTATGGAAAGGAGATACAACAACTTCACCAGTTGTAAATTATTCATCTTTTGAAAAGTACGCAATACAAAACGGAATTATTGATAACTCAGATGAGGCTAAAACCAACTTAAAACAAGTATATGATCAAATTAAAGGCATAATCGAACAAGAAAATGAACATAATGGATATTATATATTAATTATATTAGCAGGTATAATTACATTTCTAGTTCAATTCTTACAAGTTAAGTTGCAAGAAAAGAAAACAGGTATTAAAAATCCTAGTTCAAAGGTTATGTTGATTATAATGCCTATATTTATGGTAATATTTGCAAGTACTTCAAGTGCATTGTTTACATTGTATATTATTACTAACTCAATTATTTCGGCATTAATTTCAACAATAACTGATTTATTTATGCCTAAGGATAAAAATACTCCTGGCGAAGTAGTGTACAAAAAGGCTAACACTGAAGTTGTGGAATATAGCAGAAATTACAATAAAGGATAATTATTATGAAGGAATATATTAGTATTGGAAAAAATGTTGATACAGCAATCAATGATGGGCTTATTTCATTAGGCCTTAATCGTGAAGATGTGGATATTAAGATTTTGGAAACTGGCGGTTTATTTAAAAAGGCTAAAGTTTGCTTAATGTATGAGGAAAAACAATCCAAAATTACTAAAACTACAGTTGAAGAAGTTAAAGAAATTGCTCAAGAAGTAGTTGAAGAAGTTAAAGCGGAACAAGTTGATGAAAGTGAGCCAATAGAAGTTGATAAAACTATCGAAATAGACGCAGAACAAACTAAAACTGAACATGTTAAGGAAGTTAAAGAGGTTAAATCACCTGATGAATTGATTGAACGTGTTAAAAATTTCCTTGTAAATCTTGCTAGTAAGATGAAAATAGAAGTTGAGGTTGGACATGTAATTGAAAATAATGACATTTCATTTAATGTCGAAGGTGCTAATGTCGGAAAACTTATTGGTTATCGCGGTGAAACACTTAACGCCATTCAAGTGTTACTTGGAGGATTAAAACGTACCGGTGAAGGCCGTTATAGATTATATTTAGATGTTGAAGGATACAAAAAAGGTCGCGAACAAACTTTAGTTGACCTTGCTAATCGTATGGCTGATAAATCAGAAGAAATTGAACGTAATGTTCATTTAGATCCAATGAGTGCCTATGAACGTCGTATTATCCACTCAGCATTACAAAATCGTACTTTGGTTGAAACCGAAAGTATGGGTGAAGGAGATAATCGTCACGTTGTAATTAAATTTAAAAGATAAAAGTTAAGGCTAATGCCTTAACTTTTTTTATAATTACTAATTTAACAATTATAAAATATTAAAAATTAGAAAGATATTTTTTAATAGTACTAGTAAAATGTAAATTGTTGTGATATAATGTAAGAACGAGGTTAAGAGGTTAATATGTTAGAGGATACTATTGTAGCACTTGCTACCCCACCTGGAAAGGCTGGCGTAGCCATAGTTAGAGTTAGTGGTAAATTATCACATCAAATACTTAAAAGTATTACCAAATGTGATAGTGATTTTTTGCCTAGATATATGTATTTGAAAGATATTTACGTTAATGGATTGCAAGACAATGCTTTAGTTGTGTATTTTAAAGGACCTAACTCGTATACTGGTGAGGATATTGCCGAAATTCAATGTCATGGTGGATATTTTATTGCTCAACAAGTTATTATCGAGTGTCAAAAACTAGGCGCACGTATGGCTGAAGCAGGTGAATATTCAAAACGTGCATTTTTAAACGGAAAACTTAGTGTAGACCAAGCCGAAGGTATTATAGATATTATTAATGCCGAAAGCGAAGCGCAAGCACGAGCAGGTAGTGTGTTAATGCAAGGAAAATTATTTAATATTATAAACGGATTACAAACTGAACTTACTGATATATTGGCTGAAATTGAAGCCAAACTGGATTATCCCGAATATGAATATACCGACAATGAAAATATTGAAGTGCTGGATAGGTTAAAATCAATTAAAGATCAAATAAGTGAATTGTTAGCAACTAAGATTAGCGGGATGATGATTAAAAATGGTGTTAAGGTAGCTATTGTTGGTGCGCCTAATGCGGGTAAGTCAAGTTTGCTTAATGCTTTGACTAATAGCGATAAATCAATAGTAACTGACATTGCAGGAACAACTCGTGACATTGTAGAGGCTGAATATGTATATAATGGCATTGTATTTAGATTGTTTGATACCGCAGGAATTAGAGATAGCGAAGATGTCGTTGAACGTATAGGGATTGACCGTGCTAAACAAAGTATTCAAGACGCAGATTTGGTATTAAAATTAATAGATATTTCGAACCCTGAAGATATTAAAGTTGAGGATAAATCTATTATTACAGTGTATAATAAAATCGATTTATCCACACAAATCAAACAAGATAATGACAATGTTATATATATTAGTGCCAAAGATGGTACAAACGTACAAAACTTAAAACAAATGATTTTTGACAAAACTATGGTGCAAGGATATAATACTTCACAATTCTATTTATCAAATGCGCGCCATATTGAATGTGTTACTAACGCTGGAATTGCGTTAGATAATGCTATTAATACATTTAATACTACTAGCCTTGACTTTGTTGTGGCAGATATTCATGCATGTTGGCAACACCTTGGCGAAGTTAGTGGAGTTAATTCAAACGAGAGGATAATTGATAGGATTTTTGAAAAATTCTGTTTAGGTAAATAATATGAAATTTATAGATAATTACGATGCAATTGTTATAGGTAGCGGTCATGCTGGTTGTGAAGCCAGCCTTGCGCTAGCACGCCTAAATTGCAAAACGTTGCTTGTCACACTTAATTTGGATAGCATAGGCTTTTTAGCATGTAATCCATCAATAGGAGGAACCGCCAAAGGTCAATTAACAGGCGAAATTGACGCACTTGGCGGTGAAATGGCTATAAATGCTGATAAATCACTATTACAATTACGTATGCTTAATAGCGGGAAAGGTCCTGCGGTGCAAAGTTTGCGTGCACAAGTAGATAAAGTGGTATATCACACCGAAATGAAGCGAACGCTTGAACGCCAGCCAAATTTGGATATATTACAAGCTGAAGTTAGCGAAATTTTAGTTGAGGATAATAAGATTATAGGAATTACTACTCTTGCTGGCGAAAGTTTTGGTGCAAAGGCCGTAGTAGTTTGTACAGGCGTATACTTAAATGCAAAAGTTATAATAGGCGATTATTGCAAGTTTACGGGGCCAAACGGCTTTGAACCGGCAAATAGCTTAACTGAGAGTTTAATGCGCCTAGGATTTAAGATTTTGCGCTTTAAAACGGGGACGCCAGCGCGTGTAGATGGTAAAAGCATTGATTATACTCAATTTGAAGTTCAAAATGGCGACGAATTAGGACATAACTTCTCAATATTGAATAAAACATCAACCAAGAACAAACAAATATGTTATTTAGGTTATACAAGCGAAAAAATGCACGAAGTAATACGTAATAATATTTCACGTGCTCCATTGTATTCAGGTAAGGTTAAAGGAATTGGACCAAGATATTGCCCTTCGATTGAAGATAAAGTTATGCGATTTGCTGATAAGGAACGTCATCAACTATTCCTTGAGCCAGAAAGTGCTTCAAGTGATGAGGTTTACGTTCAAGGAATAAGTAGTTCAATGCCTGTTGATGTTCAACGTGAAATGTATAAATGTATTCCTGGCTTTGAAAATGTTAAAATAATGCGTTTTGCATATGCTATTGAATACGATTGTATTGATGCAACTCAATTAAAGCCAACACTTGAAAGTAAATCAATCAATGGTTTGTATTTTGCGGGTCAAATTAATGGAACTAGTGGATACGAGGAAGCTGGAGCACAAGGTCTTATTGCGGGTATAAACGCTTCACGTCAAATCAATGGTCTATCCCCTATTGTTTTAGGTCGTGAACAAGCATATATTGGTGTGTTAATTGATGATTTAGTTACCAAGAATATAGTAGAGCCTTATCGTATGATGACTAGTCGTGCTGAATACAGACTAATTTTACGTCAAGATAACTGTGATATACGTTTAACTCAATTAGGTCGAGATATAGGTTTAGTTGATAATAAACGTTATAATGTATTTAAACGTAAGATGAAACAAATTGATAAGGTTAATAAACTTCTAAATACTCGTTATTCGCCTAAGCAAATTAACGAATTTTTGCAAGCTCATAATGAAAATCCAGTTGCTAATGGTGTTACAGCACGTGAATTGATTAAAAGAAATAATATAAACATATTTGATCTTAAAAAAGAACTTGGACTATTTGACGGTATTAATGATGAAGTTTTAAAATATATTAATGTTGAAGTTAAGTATGAAGGGTATATAAATCGTGAAAACGATAATATTGAAAAAACTAAAAAGGTTGAAAATATACCACTTCCTGAAGATTTGAAATACAGCGAATTAAACGGATTAAGGCTAGAAGCTAGACAAAAATTAGATAAAATTAAACCTCTTACACTAGGTCAAGCAAAGCGTATTGACGGTGTATCCCCTGCTGATATTAACGTTATTATGATTTATTTAAAGATGAAAGGAGTGTTATAATGGATAATCTACAGTCTTTAGTAAAAGAGATAATAAACAATGATAGTTACAAATTATTTGAAATGTATTTTAACGAACTTGTTGAATATAACGAAAAAGTTAATTTAAC
>JBKSMT010000004.1:0-2307 GCA_046881945.1 Clostridia bacterium | reverse complement strand
ATGTTAAATACATAGGTGTTGTATTCGGTCAGCGCTCTCAATTATGGTGGGATGTTCCTGTAATTGATAGCTTTGAACTACTAAAGGACATCTATAAAATTCCTGAAAAGGAATACAATGAAACGTTAAACGAACTAATCGAAACGTTGAACTTAAAAGAATTATTAAACCGCCCTTTACGTCAACTTTCATTAGGTCAAAAAATGAAATGTGAACTTGCAGGTTCCTTACTTCATCGTCCAAAACTTTTATTTTTAGACGAGCCAACTATCGGTCTTGATGCAGTAACCAAGTTATCAGTTCGCAAATTTATCAAAGATATCAACACTCGTTGGGGTACAACTATTATACTCACTACTCACGATATGAGTGATATCGAAGCACTTACCAATAAAATAATACTTATCGGACGCGGACAAATTCTTTATAATGGAAGTTTTAGTTCCATCAAACACAAATATGATAGCATTAAACAAATCGAAGTTGAATTTAAACATGAATACGAAACAATCAAACTCGATAATTACGAAGTAATTTCACACAACAAAAATATGGCAGTATTAAAAAATAAGCCAGAAATATCATTTAACACAAAAGACTTTGTTAACGAGATTAGTAAGAATTATGAAATTGTAGATTTTTCAGTAAAATCCATAAGCGTTGACGAAATTTTAGCCAAACTATACACCGAGCTGGATTTATAGGAGGTTCTATGCAGTCATATCGTGGATTATGTAAAATGACTTTTAAAGGCGAATTGCAATATCGCGCAAAAGCAATATCCGGTGTAACTACTCAATTCTTTTGGGGGTTGTTATACGTTTATTTATACACAGCATTTATGAAAGGAAATACTATTGATGGATTTTCAATAAGCCAAATGTGCAGTTTTGTGTGGCTAGGTCAAGCGTTTTTTGTTTTGCGTTATATTGACCTGCCTAAAAAATGTGCCAAAGAAATTGAAAATGGAGATGTTTGTTATAAATTTGTAAGACCGCTAAATCTCTACAATCAATGGTATTTTGAATATCTAGGCTACAAACTATCCGCAACTCTGCTTAGATTTTTACCGATTATACTAATTGCATTTCTACTACCGTCAAACATAGGCTTATCACTTCCAGTAAACTCAACGGCATTTCTATTATTTATAATTGCTCTTATTCTTGGCGCATTAATAACGGGTGCAATATCTATGATTGCGGTATATTTAACATTTAAAACTCAGTCAGCAAAAGGAACATTAGGCATTGTCAGCACAACAACCAACTTACTTGGCGGTTTCTTTATCCCTATCCCACTAATGCCTCAAGCAATTCAAAATATACTCAACTATTTACCATTTAGATTTATTGTCGACCTTCCTTTTAGAATTTATATAGGAAGTATTTCCACCAAATCTTCATTAATGTTTGTATGCTTATCTTTTATCTGGCTAATATTACTTGTTTCTCTAGGCAAATTCTTAGTAAGCCGAGCATTAAAAAAGACGATAATTCAAGGAGGTTAACATGTTGTATAGTAAATATTTAAAAATGCATTCCAAATCAGCATTTCAATTTAAAGGCAATATGGCAATGGTGTCATTTTCATCAATACTAGTTTCAATAAGTGAGATATTTGCAATATTCCTACTATTTCAACGTTTTGAATCGGTTGGATATTGGGGATTTTACGAAACTGCACTAATGTTTGGCATTATCACAACAGTATACTCATTTACCGAATGTTTTGCTCGTGGCTTTGACGAATTTGCAAGCCTTATCAAACATGGTGACCTTGATAGATTAATGGTTAGACCTGTAAATATAGTTTACCAAGTATTTGGCTCAAAAATCGAATTTTCAAAACTTGCCCGCGTTATATTAGGTGTAATAGTAAGTATAATCGCTATAATTAATCTCGGCATCACTTGGACGTTTAGCAAAGTTATAGTTTTATTACTAACTTATATATGCGGTTGTTGTGTAATATTGGGTGTAATGCTAATAGGTGCAGGAATTAGCGTATTTAGTGTGGAAAATCTAGAATTTATTAATATTATCACAAATGGCGCAAAGGAAGTAAGTTACTATCCTATCAATATTTATAACAAATGGCTAGCACGTGCATTTACATTTATAATTCCAGTTGCATGTTTTAACTATTTGCCATTATCATACATAATGGGGTATGGAAGTTTACCTCAATCACTATACGCACTATCACCATTAATAGGCACACTATTCCTAATACCATGTGCAATATTCTTCATTTGGTCTCTTAAAAAATATCAAAGCACAGGAACCTAGTAAAAAAGAACCTAGA
>JBKSMT010000003.1:0-2191 GCA_046881945.1 Clostridia bacterium | reverse complement strand
TCAAAAAGTTATGCAAAAATTTTTATTGGAAATATATTTACATTTTTCAACATTATATGTTTGTCTTGCGCAATAGCATTATGGTTTGTTGGTTCGTGGTCAGATACAATATTTATGATAATTGTTGTGGCAAATACATTGATTAGTATAATCCAAGAAATTAAGGCTAAAAAAACTATCGACAAACTAACATTAACAAATTCAAATTTTACCAAAGTATTACGTGAAGGTGAACAAATTGAAATTTATAAGAAAGAAGTTGTTATAGATGATATATTAATATTAGCTTCAGGAATGCAAATTGCATCAGATAGTGTTGTAGTAGATGGCAGTGTTGAAGTAAACGAAAGTTTACTAACAGGAGAATCGCACCCTATCCGCAAAAATATTGGCGATACATTGATGGCAGGAAGTTTCATATCAAGTGGTACTTGTAAAGCTCAAGTTGAAAAAGTTGGTAGTGCAAACTATATTGAAAAACTGTCTAGTAGGGCTAAAAAATATTCTAAACCTAAAAGCGAATTGCTTGGCTCGTTATCATTTATAATTAGATTAATCGGTATTATAATTATACCTTTGGGCGTATTAATGTTCTTTAATAACCATAAAGTCTATGATGGCGATATGTATAACACAATAACTAAAACAGCTGGTAGCATTATAGGTATGATACCCGCAGGTATGTTCTTGCTAACATCTGTCGCACTTGCCGTCAGTGTTGTACGTTTGGCAAAAAAGCGTACATTGGTACAAGAATTATATTGTATTGAAATGCTAGCACGCGTAAATGTGTTGTGTTTAGATAAAACTGGAACTTTAACTGACGGCTCAATGAAAGTTAGAGAAATGATTAATATCTCTCACAATAAGTATGATGATAAAAACATTAACAGAATTATCGCATCTATTGTTGGAGCATTTCACGAGGCAAACCACACAGCAATTGCTCTAAAATCTTTCTTTGGTAAAGGCAGTTTGTCTGCAGACAAATCAATACCTTTTTCATCTGAACGTAAATTTATGGGTTGTAGCTTTAATAAAATAGGAACCTTTAAGATAGGGGCTTATGAATATGTAACTAAAAATCCAAGCACTTCACTCAAACGCCAAGCTGAAGAATACGCTTCAAAAGGCTTTAGAGTTTTAACATTGGTTGAGTGCGATAAAAACTTTTCAAATGACGCTTCAGTCCCTATAGCATTAGTATTATTAGAGGACAATATACGTAAGGATGCACAAAATACTATTAACTGGTTTAAAGAAAATTCAGTTGATATACGCGTAATTTCGGGTGATAACCCTATTACTGTAAGCGAAGTAGCACGTCGAGTTGGCATTGATGGATACGATAATTATATCAGTCTACAAGGAATGTCAAAGCAGGAAGTTATTGAAATTGCAGACAAATATACTATATTTGGACGCGTTACACCTGAACAAAAAGCAACTTTGGTTAAAGCTTTAAAAGCAAAGGGCAAAACTGTGGCTATGACTGGTGATGGTGTAAATGATATATTAGCGCTTAAAGAAGCTGATTGTTCGGTTGCTATTGCTGCGGGTAGTGATGCTGCGCGAAGCGTATCACATCTAGTGTTACTTGATAGCAACTTTAGTTCAATGCCAAGCGTAGTTGCTGAAGGTAGACGAGTTGTAAATAATATCCAAAAATCCTCATCTCTATTCCTAATGAAAACATTATTTACAATAATAGTTTCTATAATGGTATTGTTTTTAGGAAAAAGTTATCCATTTAGTCCTGCTCAATTTATGGTTCTGGAATATTTTATAATAGGACTACCATCGTTCTTCCTTGCGTTACAACCTAACCATAATATAATTAAAGGTAAATTTATATCCAACCTACTTAAAAACGCCTTACCTGCAGGATTAACACTTGTATTAAATGCTGTTGCAATATATGTATTCCAGTATGCCTTTGGTGTATCAAATGCAACCCTTGCAACAATGGCATCAATCGCTATTACTTGTTCGGGATTGATTGTATTATTTAATTTATGTCGACCATTTAATCTGTTACGTGGGATTTTAGTATTTACAATGTCTGCTTTAGCATTATCAATAATGGCTTTATTACCAAATATACTAAATTATGTAACGTTAACAATGACTGAGATGTTGTTTACAATTATTGTTATTGAAACATCTTATCCAGTGTTCTGCATGCTTACCA
>JBKSMT010000002.1:0-2946 GCA_046881945.1 Clostridia bacterium | reverse complement strand
CTGACTGGTCAAACTTTTAACTGTTGCTTGTTTACCTACGGGCATAAATATAGGTGTTAAAATATCTCCATGCGGAGCATGCAATACACCCGTCCTTGCTCCACTATTTTTATCAATATGGGTTACTTCAAAACTAAATTTACTCATAATAATCCTTTTAAATCTTTTAAATTATATCTCATAAGCATATAATTGTCAAGAATTGTGTATAAAAAATAGCAATAACTAAATTAAATTCAATGTATTTGTTATTGCTATTTATTTTATTACGCTATTTCAATAAAGCTTTCAGCTACAAGCGGCGCTGTTGTAACACTTCCTGCTACTCCTCCACGTGTATAATTAAATTTAACACAATCACCCTCACGCGCATACAATAATACATCTATTACTTGATGGCGACGTTGGATATCAACCTTAATTGTATCATCATTTTTAATAATTTCAACACTTGTTAAAATATCGCCTACCTCCAAGCCTATTACATCGGCCAAACTATCATCGTTAACTACAACTACTTGAACAGTTTCATTAATACGCATAACGCCATCATCTTGGTTATAATAGCTTTTAGAGTTAATTGTCTTAATAGTAAAGCCTACTAATATACGATTAGGTACTCGATCCACACCATCGCAAGTATCAATAATAATTTCAGCTATACGCACTGCAACATTGGTAGGTATTGCGTAATTAACATCATCATAAACTGTACTCATAAATTTAGCATTAACAATACCTATGAGCCTACCATAACTATCATATAATCCGCCACCACTATTACCACCATTTACAGGAGTATCAATACGGAATTCACGCAAAACTGCAGGATTATTGGCGTCACTGATTTCCACTTTGGTAAAAGTGCTATCAATACTTACAATACCCTTAGTAACTGCAATACCGCCTGCACCAGGATTACCTACTGCTATTGCTGTGCTACCAACAGAAACCAAATCCGAATCAACTACTTCGGCTTCAAGGCTATCACTATTTTTTAGAACTTCACTATTAGTAACCTTTAATACCGCTATATCATATTTCTCCGAACCGCCTACATATTCAGCACTAATTGCGCCATAACCATAATTTATTATAGGTAACCCGTTTTGGTCAAATTCGAATTTACTAGAATATTGAGCATTGCTATTATCACTATTATATTTGCCTAAGGCATTCAAATCTGACATTAATGATTCGCCACCATAAAGGTATAACGTAAATCGTTTTGCAATGCCATCAGTTGACTTTGAATCTTTACTATAACATACATGATAATTAGTAATTATATATGCGTTACCATTACTTTTATCAAGATCATAAATAACACCTGATCCAGCACCCCAAGCTATAGATCTCTTAACACCATAATTATATCCCATTATAGGATTATAGCCTGTTGGATTAGTATAGTCCACTATATCAATTTCGTGCTCAACATATATCGATACTGCTGACCTTAACGCTGTTGCACTAGCAATTGACATTGCATCGACTTGAATATTTAAATATTCGTTAACAAAGTCGACAATAGTATATCCACTTGGTTTAGTTCCGCTATTTTTAACCGTTTGAAACAAATCATTAATTGTAATATTTGTATATATATTTTCACCATCTTCGCCATTTGTAATAGTAAATTGCTCAGTTTCACCATTAGTATAAGTTATTGTATAAGTATCAACCAATCCAACAGTACTCGTTTTTTCAATTTTCTTAATCGAAACTGCACCATCTTTCCCAACACAACCAGTAACTACAAATGCTATTGGCAAAATTAATAACAACATAAAATATCTAACAAACTTTTTCACGTCATTCCCCTTTTAAATTACACAATCACAATTATACATTATAGTTATACCCTTAGTCAAATAATTTATTAAATTTTTACCATAATTTTGTTAAAAATAATACTTTAGAGCATAAAAAAACTAAGAGTTGATACCCTTAGTTTTATTTAAATTATTTTGCCTTTTTAGCAAATAGGTTTCCACATACTGCAGCAATTGCGTTAACAATAGCAACAATCCAAAGTGAAGCACCAACAGCATACATGTCTTTAACAGCATCTAAAGCTTTATCTTTTAAACCAAGATCTTTTGCAGTGTTAATGATTTCGCTACGAATACCGATATTAGCAATTAATGCTAGGATTGACACAACAGCTAAAACGATTAATGCATATTTAGCAGCAGTGTCAATAATTGCAGGCATCTTAACAACCTTTAATGCTGATAATAATTGAAGTACAGCCAATACGATTAATACAACTGCAACAACAATCAAAATCCAAGTTAAAATACGATACCAAGTAAGTGCTGTTAATGTTTCCTTGTTAGTAGACTTAGCAATTACATCAAAATCTTCAGTCTTTAACAACTTCCAACCTGAATACTTTTCAGTTGATATAGTTAAATCAACTGTAAATGCAGGAATTGACAAGAAAACTAATGACAACACACCAGCCAAACCCGAAACGATTGCTCCTAAAAACTTTTTCATATAAAACCCTCCTTTTGATATTTTCATTATATCAAATATGTTGATAGTAGTCAAACATATTTAAATTAATTTATATAAATGTATGTTAAATTTTTCTACTTTATGACAGTTTTAAATTTTTTTTGTATGCTACCAATTAAACTTATTAATTTTGTTTGCTATTCTTATATTTTTTTAATATAATAGATTAATAGGAGTTTTTATGATTTTAGACGAATTTGATAATGAGGTATCTTCAATAATTAATCCGCGTGTATCTCAGGGTAAAGATATTACCAACTTCCCATCAACAGCAGTAAGTTTTTTTTCAAAAGCATTAATGAAAAAATTTATTGAAATATATAAGCCTAAAAAGATTGCTGAACTTTCACACAGCTCAGGTAGTTGGCCTATATATTTAATACGCGAAAACGGTATTGATATTGCAGTATATCAATCAAT
>JBKSMT010000001.1:0-12893 GCA_046881945.1 Clostridia bacterium | reverse complement strand
GTATTAAATGGTTTCGCATTATGCGGACTATGTCCAATTACTATTATTATAGGGCTTCCATTACTGTTTGTGGCAGGTGCTATTGGTGCTATTGCACCATTAAAACGTAAGGCTCAAAAATCAAAACTTACTAATAAAGATGTTGGCAAACAAAAGGAAGAAATTCAAGATAATGTAGCAAAGAAGTGTAAGGAAAATATAAATAAATTAGTTGCTGATTATAAACGTGAATTAGATGCTTGCAAAAAGATGTATTCTCAAGAACAATTTAATGACGAAGTAAAGAAATTGCGTGAGGACTTCAAATTTAAATATATGCAAGAGGCTGCTAAATTGCAAATACTTGATGGCGGAGAAATGATATGCAAATTTAATCCTAGTGAAAAAACTAAATTAAATCCTGCAAGCCACTTTGCATATTTGGAATATGTGCGTAAGCGCCATGAGTTTGAAAATGGTAAAAGTGACGATCCTCGATTGGCTCCTTTGTTAAATAGTTTAAAACATTCAACTGCGTTAAATGAGGGTGAACGTGTACTGATTGAAGCTCAGTTATTGCAACAATATGGAGGTAAACATTCACAAACTAACGCATATTTATTAAAATTAAATAATATTGAAAGGTTTTTGGATATTGAAAACGAGAAAAGAAAGCAAGAAAATAAGAGAGCTTTATCAATAGAAGATTATCAAAGAATATTAAGACAAGAATATAATGCTGGAAGACAAGTTTGGGGTGGTATTGAAGATAAACTTGAAGCATTTAAAGAGTCAAGAGAATATTTAAGGGCTGATAAAAATGAAAGAGTAAAATTGTTAAAAGACAAACGTGAAAAGTTAGAAAAAGAAGCAAAATCTATCAAAATAGAAAGTGTAGAATTTGCTCCTCGTTTAGGTAAAGACGGTAAGCCTTTAATGCCTAAATATAGCCAAAGTATTATGGCTTATATGGAATATATTGATACAATGTTTACTACGGGTAATATTAAAGGTATTAAGGAATTTGACTATAATTTTTATAGCAAACTTAGTGATGAGGACAAGGAAATTTATGCCCCTTCGAATAAACTTAGCGACGTATCATGTAAACGTGTTAAAACTACTCATAATCGACGAATAGAATTTGACCAAGCGTATAGCGAAAATAATTATATTAACAAGGCTTCTAAAAAACGAGAAGAAGTTGTTGCTAATGTTGAAGATATGGCTGACCAAGGTGAAAGATATCGAAGAATTAGAGATTATGAAAAGTTGGTGACAGTGCTTGCTTCATTAGATGCAGAGGAAGAAAAATTTGCAAATGATTGCAAGGATGTTGAACAAATTATTGCAGGCACCCCTAACGCTGAACTTTGTGATAAAAAGGTGGCGGAAATTGAAAATGAAATTACCAAGGCTCGTACAAGTTATGCTAAGCAAAAGATTATGATTGAACGTGCCAAGTCGGTAATGCAAAAACAATATACTCAACAAGTTAAAAATTATGCATTAGATGAATTTGCTAAAGCGCATAAAACTGAGTATAATTGGCATGTAAAATATATTGCCGAAATGTCTAAAAAAGACGCCTATTTAGATGAAGCGTCTATTCAACTATCATTTTTCCAATCAATGTGTGCGGATAAGAAAAAGGCGGAAGAGCGCAACAGCGAACTTGAGGCATATAAAGTTCAACATCACATAGAGGAAAATGTTGAAGCGGAAGTATATGCTGAAATAAATAAAGATGAATTTGAAAAATTTGTTGCAAATAATAATGTTGAAGGCTTAAATGGTGAAATGATGGTGTATAGTTTTTACGCTCAGGCCAAAAAGGATAACAAAGTCGAAGGATTTAAATCATTATTTGGGGATAAGGTTAGAGAACGTCTTGCTCAAAAGGCAAAAGATAAAAAATTGCGTAAACATGACAAAAAGATTATTAAAGGCAAAAAGACAGAGGTGACTGAAACTTATGAGAATGAAAATTCTCACAAGGCTAATCGTTCGGCTAGGGCTTCGGCTCCAGCTCCTGCACTATCTAGCGAGTCAGAAGTTGTTTTAACTGCATAAATTTTAAAGACTTTAGGTGCTAACCTAAGGTCTTTTTATAATAGGATTAAATTTTAGAGAAAATAATGTATTTATAATGTTAAAGTAGTTAAAATTTCTTTACTATTTTTCAAATTAGTGATATACTACAAAATATACAAAAATATATATAAATGAGGTATTATTATGAAACTAACAATGGACAAAATTGTAAATTTGTGTAAGACTAGAGGATTTGTTTTCCCTGGTAGTGATGTGTATGGCGGATTTGCTAACACATGGGACTTTGGCCCAATAGGTGTTGAACTTAAAAACAACATTAAGCGTGCTTGGTGGAAGCGCTTTGTACAAGAGGCTGACAATAGTTTTGGTGTTGATGCTGCAATTTTAATGAACCCACGCGTTTGGGACGCTAGTGGTCATACCGCAAGTTTTAGCGATCCTAAAATGGATTGTAAAAATTGTAAAACACGTCACCGCGCGGATAATATTATTGAGAACTTTAAGGATTGTGATGTTGTGCCTGACAAGATGACAAATGCTGAAATGGAAGCATATATTGCCGAGCACGATATTAAATGTCCTAATTGTGGCAAGCGTGATTGGACTCCAATTCGTACCTTTAACTTGATGTTTGCTACCAGTCGTGGTACAGTTGATGGGGACAAAGATGAAGTATATCTTCGTCCTGAAACTGCGCAAGGTGAGTACGTTAACTTCCTAAATGTACAACGTTCAGCACGTGCTAAAGTGCCATTTGGTATTGCTCAAATAGGTAAGAGTTTTAGAAATGAAATTACACCAGGTAACTTCTTGTTTAGAACAGTGGAATTTGAACAAATGGAACATCAATGGTTCTGTAAGGCTGAGACTGCGTTTGATTATTATGAGGAATATAAAAAACTTGCGTGGCAGTTTGTTACTGATTTAGGTTTGAAGGAAGATCATTTGCGTTTTCACGACCATGATAAGCTTGCACACTATGCAAAAGCTGCGTGTGATATTCAATATTTGTTCCCTATCGGTTGGCAAGAACTTAATGGTATACACCATCGTAGCGACTGGGATTTATCTCGTCACGAGGAATACAGTGGTAAAAGCATGCAATATCTTGACCCTATTACTAATGAAAGATATACTCCAAATGTTGTTGAATATTCAATTGGTGCGGACCGTTTAACTTTGGCATTAATGTGCGAAGCTTATGATGAGGAAGTGCTTGAAAATGGTGAAACTCGAGTTGTGATGCACTTACATCCTGCTATTGCTCCATATAAGGTTGCAATTTTGCCACTTCAAAAGAATATGAGTGAAAAAGCACGCGAGGTATTGAAAAAACTTAATAAGTACTTTATGTGCACTTATGATGAGGCTGGCAGTATTGGTAAGCGTTATCGCCGTCAAGACGAAATCGGAACACCTTTCTGTGTAACAATTGACTTTGATACCTTGGAAGATAATACTGTTACAATTCGTGAACGTGATACTATGGAACAAATTCGTTTACCTATCGACCAGTTAGTAGAATATATTTCAAATAAGGTAGCGTTTTAATGATAGACGTTAACAAGATACTTGATTTATATTTTGTTACTAACAAGCTTAAAAATGTATTACGTCAAGGTTGGGTTAACTGGCAAGTAGAAGGTACTAGGGTGGAAAGCATTGCTGAACATATCTACGGAACCTTAATGCTTGCTGTAAGTATTTGTGCTAATACTAATCAAGAGATTGATTTGTACAAGGTTGCATTAATGCTTGCACTTCATGAGGTTGAGGAAATTATTATTGGAGATATTGCATTTTTTGATATCGAAAAAGCCAAAACTAAAAAGGAAGATGGTAAGCGTGCAGTTGAAAAAGTATTTGAAAATTGTATAAACAAGCAACAATTTTTGGATATTATTGCCGAGTTCGAAGCGTGCGAAACTAAGGAGGCAAAGTTTGCCAAAGCATGCGATAAATTTGAGGCGGACTTGCAAGCATATTTATATCGTAATAATTTTAATTACGATAAAGTTAATCCTGACTTTTATAAGGACGAACGTATTAAAGATTTTATTGCTCGAGGCAAAGTTCAAGTTCATCAAATGTTTATTGATAATGACAAAAAATATTTTGATGGAATATTTACTGAGCTCGCCAAGCAATTAGAAAATCTTGATTAAAATATGCTCAAAAAATTAAAGGAGGGGAATTTATGGGTTTATTTAGTTTTATTAAAAAACAAATGTTAGAGGTGCTTGAGTGGAAGGATAGTTCTAAAGATGTTTTAGTATTTAAGCATCCTATGGACAAGCGTGATGAAATTATGAATAGTTCTACGCTTGTAGTTAGGGAATCTCAAGTAGCAATATTTGTACACAAAGGTCAAATTGCTGATGTGTTTGGACCAGGAACATACAAATTAAATACTGAAAATATTCCTATTATTACTAAGTTGATGTCACTTCCAACAGGATATAATAGTCGTATTAAAGCGGAAGTATACTTTATTAATACTAAGCAATTTATGGGACAAAAATGGGGTACTCAAAACCCTGTTATGATGCGTGATGCTGATTTTGGTACAATACGTTTACGTGGGTTTGGTACATTTAGCTATAAGGTTGATGATGCTAAAACATTTATGCGTGAAGTGTTTGGTACTAATCCTATTTATCGTGTTGAAGATTTAACTATACAATGCAAGTCAATATTGCTTTCAAATATTAGCGACGCTATTGCTGAAGCGCAAATTCCAGCATTAGATTTGGCTGCTAATTATAAGGAAATTGGCAATCATATCGTGTCAGTATCACAACCTGAATTTGCTAAAATGGGCTTAAAATTATGCAAGGTTACGGTTGAAAACTTGTCACTTCCTGAGGAAGTCGAAAAGGCTATTGACGAACGTAGTAAACTTGGTATACTTAGCGATAAGATGGGCACTTATGCTCAATATCAAGCAGCAAGTGCTATACGTGATGCGGCTAAAAATCCTAATGGTGGAAACATGGCAGGTATTGGTGTTGGTTTTGGTGCTGGTAATGTGATGGGTAACTTGTTTGCTAACAGTATGTCAAATGTTAAAGATGAGGAACCTAAACGTAAATGTATTAAATGTGGTGCGGGCTTAAGTGCTAGGGTTAAATTTTGCCATGAATGTGGTAGTAGCCAAACCGAAACATGTCCTAAGTGTGGCGAGGCTGTACATAAGGGCTCTAAATTCTGTACTAATTGTGGTGAACAGTTGGTTAAGGAAAAGGCTTGTCCTAAGTGTGGCAAGGTTGTAAAATCTACTACTAAGTTCTGCCCTGATTGTGGAGAAAAGGTTTAATGGATATTAAAACTTGTTCATCTTGTGGTGGAAGTGTTGAATTTAGTCCTAAGGATAAATTGTTAAAATGCGTTAAATGTGGTAATTTGTATAATGTTGAATATACTAATTATCAATTTAAGCACCCTATTGACTGGGTGCCGGACGATGATGTGGTTGATAAATGGATTAGCTCGAATCGTGCGTATAAATGCGATACTTGTGGTGCCATTGTTACATATAATAGGTATGATATCGCAAGTAAATGTCAATATTGTAACGCAACTTCATTAGTTGATTTGAACGAATTACCAGGATTGCGACCTGAAAAAATAATACCTTTTAAAATTGATAAAACTGATGCCAAACAACAATTTAAAAATAATGTGTTAAAGCGTAAGTTTTTACCAAATCAGTTTAAAAAGGATTTGCCTAATGTTGATATTTCATCAACTTATCTTAGTGCATTTAGTTTTGATTGTATGGTAAATGCTACTTATAGTGGTCGTCAAAGTTATACTAAAACTGTTCGTGACAAAGATGGTCGAAGTCATTCGGTTACTGAATATAGGAATTTTTCGGGTAAAATCGATAAGCAATTTATTGATTTGGTTGTTGAAAGTAGCGACAAAATTAACCAAGCGGAAATTAGAGGAATACTTCCTTATGATTTTAGCGAGTGTTATGATTATGAAGATGATTTTATTAAGGGTTATAATGTAGGCTATTACAATCAAGATGTGAAAGATGCTGAATATGTGGCAAAAGAAGAAATGGTAAAAATGCTTGAAAGGGAAATTCGTAATAGGTATAGTTCGGTTGACTATGTTAACATTAAACCTACTTATTCAAATATGATATATAATTATACATTGTTGCCAGCATATTTTGTAAATTATAATTATAAAAACAAACCTTATATTAATATGATGAATGGTCAAACGGGTAAACTTACTGGCAAAGTGCCAAGGTCGAATGCTAAGATTACATTATTTGTATTGATGATATTGCTGATAATAGGGATACCTATTATTGCAATATTATTGTTAACATAATTGTTTGACTAGATAGGAGAAAAGTTATGAAAAAATTAGATAAAAATGCATATATGGAAAAAATATATGATAAAGGTCATTTAACTATTGTAGGTATAATAGTTGCGCTTATTGCAATTGTTGCGATTGTTGGCGGTATTGTATTGTTTGTAAAAGGTTGTATAATTAGTGGAATTTGGGCAACTATTTGGCGCATAGTTTTATCTATTATACTTATATTGTTTGGCGGTAGTTTTGGCTGGGTTGCTATTATGATACTTGCAACTGCCAATAGTATGATTAAAGTTAAAGACGGTAATGTTAGTGATGTTGGTAATAGTGCAGTTGGTACAGTTAATATTAATAAATGTGCCAAGTGTGGCGAAAAACTCGAAGATGAAGCCGAGTTTTGCCATAAGTGTGGTGCTGAAGTTGATGGATACGTTAAATGTACTTGTGGTCATAAAAATAGTACCGAAGCAGAATACTGCAACAAATGTGGCAAAAAATTAAAATAATAATTTTAAATATGCTAAAAATAATTAGCATATTTTTTTGTATTATTAAAAAATAATAAATTAAATATTTAATAATATGCTTTAAATAAGTGTAAAATAAATATTTATGTTTAAATAAAAATATATTAGATTGTTTTTCTAATATATTTTTTATTATTTATTAAAATTAATTTAAAAATTAAAATCATTACTGTTATCATAATTAGTATTAAAATCGTCGTAGTCATCGTCGTAGTCATCGTCGTAATCATCATCGTAGTCATCATCATAGTTATCATCGTAATCATCATCACAATTATCATCTTCTTCGTCAAGAAGTTGGTTAATATCCTCAAGTTCTGCAAGTTTTTCTTCTGGTGAAAGATTGTCAGCACCTTTAATCCATCTTTGATAAGTTGGACGTAAATCATTAAAAATTGATGTTTCAGTTATTTGGTATTCGCTATTCAACTTGCCTTTTAAATTAAGCCAAATTTTTGACTCAAGGAAAAAATGATTTTTATTAGTTTTTCTTAAGTGATATGAAACACTATATTTTTCCTTTTCGCTAACTTGATTTAAATCAATTTTGTCGCGTTGTAGGTCAAGTACTGTAGCTTCCATGCACCAAATGTATTGATCCAAATCGTCTGTGCTAGTAGTTAAAGTGCTTGCATCTAAATATTCCATCTCATCTTCAATATGCGTCGAAAATTGCAATGCAACCTTTTTAGTACAAGATTTTAGCGAACCTCTACCATTAAAGTAATAATCTAAATATATAATATCATCACTTTTGCTTAATGCAATAAACCTGCCATCATCAGTTTTATGCACAATAGATGTGTCGCTAAGCCTATCACTATCATCAAAAAATTGAGTAGGCACATTAGTAAATAGTGATGCAAATTCCCTAGTAGTTTTATCATCACTATCCAAAATCATTGACAAAATGTTTACGTATTCCATATTAGAATTGTAGCATAAATATTTTATTTGTCAATAGGTGTTTGTAAATTAATATAAGTAAAATTATTTTTTAGGCGAGTATAATATTTATGTTATTAATTATATTAGTGGTCTACCGCCACCGATTGTGTCAAGCACTCGCCATGTGGCTGGACCTGCAATCCCATCAACTGTAAGTCCGTTTTCGCTTTGGAAATCGCGTACGGCTTGTAATGTGGCATTACCAAATACTCCATCGATTTCGCCAATAGGGTAAAGTTTAGATAGCAATATTTGTTGCAAGTACCAAGTGCTAGCGCTTCTATCTCCTTGTCTAATTGTTTTGCCTTGAGGGTTGAGTAAGGCGTTCCAAGTGTTACGTCCAACAATGCCATCAACAGTCAATCTATTTTTGCGTTGAAAATCTATTACCGAATTGTAACTTCGCGTTCCAAATATTCCGTCTGGCGTTAGGTTATAACCATATCTATTTAATAGGTATTGCAATAATATAACTTTGTTTCCTTGATTGCCACGACGTAGTGTTGGATATGCGCTAAAGTCTTCACGCGGAATATATTGGACATCTAAGTATTGACATACGCCTTGACAAGTACTTTCGGCTACTTGAGTTATGTAAATAGGGTTAAGCATAAGTTTAGCCTCCTCAAAGTTAGTCATAAAGCCTGCCTCAATTAGTGTGGCTGGGCAGTTAACTGCGGTTAGCATACTTACATTTAACGTGCCTATTCCACGACCGTTGTTGGACACGTTGTTGATAAGTTGCTGATACACATCTTCGCTTAATTCTTGACTTTGACTAGCAAATTGATTAAGGCGCGAGTAATATACTTCAAAACCATTTGCATTATTAAATGTTGTGCCGTCACCAGATGCATTGTAGGCAAAAGTAACTACCAAAGTAGGTCGTGCATTATTTGTTCGCCTAACCCTAGTTGTAATACTAATATCTTGAATTTCGGGCTTTACATCAAAAACATTGTAACCGCATCTCAAACATGCTTCAATAAAAGCATTTTTAGTTCTATAATTAAACTCGTTTTCATAAAAACTACGATTGATATAAGGCATTATCGGTGTGCGCTTTCCAGCGGTTGGTGGATTAAGTCCATGTTCATCATTAGCGGCTATTAAAAAACTACTAGCAAGTGCCATAATTATCTCCTTTAAACTAATACATTATTTGTTTATATGTAAAAATTGTTGAAAGTGATAATTAGGTACTAGACAAAATTTAAGTTTTATGATAATATACAAATATAAGGAGAAATTATGCGACTATTTGATAAATTGCTAAAAAGAAATCGACAAGAGCAGGAACAACCTCAAAAACAAGAAAGGTCAGCGAATGAACAAGAGAGGGCGTCAACGAATGCTACAAGAGGAGAGGTAAAAGTGCCTTACCCAATTCCACTAAATATTAAAAGAGTACCATTTAAAGAGCGCTATCCAGATGGCTTGCCATTAAATATGTTGAAACATTTAGATTATTCAAAATATGGTGCAATATTAAAGCAACGTCAACTTTTGCCACCATCATATGATAGAAAACCAGTGAGTGTTGAGATAAGACCTAGTGAACATGGCGACCATAATATTGGATTAATTTTTAAATCCAATACATCTGCATCATATAGAATTATAAGTATTCGTCAATATAATGTTACGATGGCTATAAATGATTCGTTTTTATATGGTTATATGCCTATTATGAGTAGAGAGTGGGAAAACTTTTGCGAGCGAGTTGTATATTGTGCTGATAGAGGAATATCTTATTCTCGTGTAAATGATTTTGCTTTGTAAAATATAAAAAGGACTTATAAAAAGTCTTTTTTCTTGTCCTTATTAAAGTTGCAAATATTAAAAATGTGTGGTATAATATAATTATGAAATATTTATTAACAATTAGTTATGATGGCACGAATTTTGCGGGTTTTCAGCGTCAAAAGAAAGGTGAACGCACTATTCAGGAAGAACTTGAAAAGGCATTAAAGATTTTGTTAAAACAGGATATTAATGTTGTGGCAAGTGGTAGGACGGATAGCGGTGTGCATGCCTATAATCAAGTGTGCCATATTGAGTGTGAAGAAATTAATGACTTTTACAAGTTTGTTAGGTCTATGAACGGGATTTTGCCTGCTGATGTTAAGGTTAAAAGTATAAAGGGAACTAAACTTCATGCACGTTTTTCTGCAAAGCGTAAAACATATTTATACAAAATGTACATTAGTGATATAGATTTGCCACTATATGATAATTTTTTGCGACTTCCTACTAGCGTTAATTTTGAATACATGAAAGAGGCAAGCGAACTACTTATTGGTGAGCATGATTTTGCTAACTTTTGTGCAAGCGGAAGTGAAGTGCAATCCACAGTGCGTACCATATATGATATTAAGTGGAAAAAGGTGGGCGACGAACTACATTTTTATATAACTGGTAATGGCTTTTTGTACAAAATGGTACGTAATATAATAGGTCTACTTATTGAACTTGGTAAAGGGAAAATAAATTATCAACAATTTAAAGATTATGCATTTGGAAATCTTAATAAAAAATTTACTGCACCATCAAAGGCTCTTTATTTGTATAGTGTTAAATATTAAAAATATTATTATAAATCAGCATTTTTTAAGTGTTGATTTTTTTACAAAAATATTAAATTTATATCTTGACAAAGTGTAAAAATATGATATAATCATATCAAATTTAAGGAGAATTGTATGTTTATTGAAGATTTGTGGAAGAAAAATCCTGAGTTGGTAAAAAAGGCCGTTAAAAAAATTTGTGAGATTGAAGAAGATTCTAATTTTGGATTTAGAAAAATTGATGAAAATGGGAAAGTGGAATTTGTTAATTCTAAAGGCGCAGTTCATCTAATTAAAGTAGGTGATTTTGATATGGAAGTTTGTATAACCTCTAAATTCTTAAATGTTGAAGCTTTAACTATTAAATGGATGAAATTTATGAAAAGTGTATATGGTTGTAAGTATTTATACCATTATATTGCTCATAGAAATGAGGAATACGACAAATACGTTGATCAATATGAAATTGATTTTAATAGTCAAACAAAAAAAATATTGAATAAAGTGGGGATGCCAAAACATCAAGACGAACTAACTCAAACTAAATAAAAGGATTAAAATATGTTTATTGAAGATTTATGGGAGAAATTTCCTGAACAAACTATAAATGCAGTTAAAAAGATTTTTGATATTAGGGAAGAACGTGGAGATAGCCTTGAATTTAAGCAAGCGAACAATGGTGCATTAAGATTTGAAAAATATGGACATTGTTCATTTGGCATAGTGCTAACTGATTTTGAAGTATATGGTCAACAAGTTAACAGTGGATATAATATTAAATGGTTGAAATTTATGAAAAGTGTATTTGGCAAAAAGTATTTATATTACTATATTGCTTATAGAAACGAAAAATTAGATAAATTTATGGCCGAATATGAAGCAGACTATAATAATCAAACTAAAAAGGTGTTGGCTGAATTAGGTATGAAGCAATATCAAGACGAGCTAAATCAAACTAAATAGGGCGTAAAGCCTTATTTTTTGTTGAGATAGACAAATTATTTATTTATAATAAAAATTTTAAAAAAACTATTGACAATTGGATTTAGGTTTGGTATACTTAATCAGTACTAGAAGATTGCACCGCTAATCCACACTAGCCCTAGGTGCAAGGGATAGTAGAATATTTTGGAGGAAAATTATAATGAACACTTATATGGCTAAACCTGCCACTGTTGAAAAGAAGTGGTATGTTATAGATGCGTCTGGTCTTGCTTTAGGTAGATGTGCTGCTGAAGTTGCAAAGATTTTGCGTGGCAAGAACAAGACTACATTTACTCCACACGTAGATTGTGGTGATTATGTTATCGTAATTAATAGCGATAAATTGGTTCTTACTGGTAAGAAGTTGGAACAAAAATACTTCAAGCGTTATTCTGGTTACACAAGCGGTTTGAAGTTAACTCAATATAGCAAAATGATGGAAGAAAAGTCTGATGTTGCATTAATGCGCGCTGTTAAGGGTATGCTTCCTAAAAATAGTTTAGGTCGCACAATGCTTACACACTGTCACATCTTCAAGGGTGACCACAATATGCAAGCTCAACAACCAGTTGAATACAAAGTAGGAGGTAATAACTAATGGCTGAAGAAGTTAAGGAAGTAGTAGAAGCAGTTGAAGTTGCTGAAAAACCAAAGCGCACTCGTGCTAAAAAGGTTGAAGGCGAAGTTACTGAAAAGAAAACTACAAAGAAAACAACTAAAAAAGCAGAAGCTACTGAAGAAGTAGTTGAAAAGAAGGCTCCTGCAAAGAAAACAACTAAGAAAGCAAGTGCTGTTCAAGAATTCTTAGGCACTGGTAAGCGCAAGACATCTGTTGCTCGTGTACGTTTAACTGTTGGTACTGGTAAAATCGAAGTTAATGGTAAGGATATTAAGGAATACTTTATTATCGAATCATTAATAGGAGATGCTAAACAACCTCTAGTTTTAACTGAACTGGTTAATAGTGTTGATATCCGCGCTAATATCTATGGTGGTGGCGTTGCTGGTCAAGCAGGCGCTTTACGTCATGGTATTACTAAGGCTTTAATTGAATTTAAGCCTGAACTTCGTGCTGAACTTAAGAAAGCTGGTTTTGTTACTCGTGATGCTCGTAAGAAGGAACGTAAGAAGTACGGTCTTAAGAAAGCTCGTAAGGCTCCACAATTTAGCAAGAGATAATATCGCTTACTTAAAAGTGAAGAACAAAGAACTAAAAATAAGTTATATAAAAAAATTGACACATTTATCTGTGTCATTTTTTTAGTCTATATAAAAGTAGGAAAAATATATTAACATACATGAATAGTGCTTTAAATATAACAATTTAATAAACTTTTATTTTTTATTTAATTTAGTTGCATTTAAACTAATGAAATGTTAAAATATATTTAATAGGGGGATTGTTATGGCTGAAAGTAATTTTGAGTACACTGATGGTTTAATAAAGAAAATTAACGAAAACGGTATTAGAAGATATAATTTGATTATTGAA